>CAZGTK010000218.1:0-5072 GCA_964528415.1 uncultured Burkholderiales bacterium
CGTTGACGGTCACGACGTGGACGCCCTTGCCGGTGAGCGCGTTGAGATAGGCGGGCAGCGTCGCCACCAGCGTCTTCCCTTCGCCGGTGCGCATCTCGGCAATCTTGTTGTTGTGCAGGACCATGCCGCCGATCAGCTGGACGTCGAAATGACGCATGCCCAGCGTGCGCCGCGAGGCCTCGCGCACCACGGCAAAAGCCTCCGGCAGAAGGTCGTCCAGCTTCTCGCCTTGGCCGAGGCGCCGCTTGAACTCATCGGTCTTGCCCCGCAGCTCGTCGTCGCTGAGGGCCTGCATTTCCGGCTCCAGCGCGTTGATGCTGGCGACCGTGCGCCGGTACTGTTTCAGGAGCCGGTCGTTGCGGCTGCCGAAGACCTTCTTGAAGACATTGGAGAGCATCTGGGATCCCGGATGCGCAGAACGAGGCCGCCCCGCGCTGGAGAGTCAGGCCGTCAGAAACGAACGGGGGTGAGGTACGCTTACCTCACCCCCTGCAATGCACTTGTGCACCAACTTAACGCTGGGCTTTCAGAAAGCGAGTCGGGTTGACGGCAACTCCGCCGTTTCGCACCTCGAAGTGCAGATGGGGACCCGTCGACCGTCCGGTGCTGCCGACAGTAGCGATCTTCTGACCGCGGAGCACGACGTCACCCAGCTTCACCAGGCGCTTTGACGCGTGTGCGTACCGCGTCACGAGATTGTTGCCGTGATCAATCTCGACCATATTACCATACTCGGGATGGTACTCCGAAGCCACGACCACGCCGCCGGCGGCGGCCAGTATCGGCGTGCCCACCGGAGCGACGAAATCCACGCCCTCATGCAGCGCGCGACGCCCGTTGAAGGGATCGATGCGCCAGCCGAAATTCGATGAGAACCAGCCGCCGTCGATCGGGCTCATCGACGGCATCAGCTTCTGCGAAAGCTGGTTCTGCATCAGGATCGAGTCCAACACGTCCAGCTGATCCGAGCGCAGCGCGAGCAGGTGGGAAAGCTCGTCCAGCTGGCGGGTGAGCTGGCTCAGCGTCAGATCCTGCTGCGGCACATGGTGCAGCGCACCCCCGCGGCCCGGAATCTGGTCGAACGCGAACTCGTGCGGCTTGATGCCGGACAGGCGCGCCAATCGGTCACCCAAGCTATCCAACCGGAGCAGTTGGGCCTGCATCTGCCCCATCCTGACCGCGAGCGCCTGGACCGTCTCCTGCATCGCCTGAGGGTCCGGCATGGAGGCCGCGTCTCCGGCGTCCCCGGCGGCTACCGCGCTGCCGGCGCCCCCGGCCGTGACACGGCCGGCCACTAGCGAATACGTTAAGGATGTCGCCGCTCCGGCGACCAAAACGAGCAAAATAAAGGCGAGACTGACAATCTGCGTCCGGGTCAGCGTGATCGTCCTGGTCGCCGCCAGCCTGCCCGATACCAAGATGATGTTCATGCCTCCACCGCTTCTTTTTTTCCCGTGACCGGACGGCAAGTCGCCTTTTTTTTCAGGCAACTAGACGCCCAGAGCGGGGTCTTGGCCGAGGTCCGGCACCTGTTGGCGCTGGACCAGATCTGCCGCGGTGCACTGCCGCCTCCGTTACGCCGATCAGTGAGCGTGGGCGGCTTTCGCAACGGCCGGATCAAGCTTTATGCAACAAACGGGCCTGCGGCCGCCAAGCTGCGCCAGATGACCGGCAGCCTGGCTGCGGAATTGCGCGCAAGAGGCGTCGAGGTTACTGCAATCGATGTGCAAGTTCAAGTCCCGGTTGGGAAATCTGCCAATTCGACGAGTCCCCGGAGCCTTCCCGCCAAGGCCGTCGAGGAGCTCAAAGCCCTGCGCGACGAGTTGGCACCGTCCCCGCTGCGCGACTCGATCGAGCGGCTGTTGCGGCTGACGCGGAAATCGATCTAGGAACCCCTGGCCCGCGCACCGCAGTGGTGCGCCCCCCTCAAACAACAAGGATCAGGCGTTCGAGGACGTAGAAGGCGGCAAACACCACCCCGATGACGATCGCGAATCGGAAAATCCGCGCTGCGTAGCGCAGGTAGCGGGGATCGCGCGTGAAAACGTACAGGCCGACGCAGACCGCCATCGCCACCAGCGCAAGCAGGGCGACCAGGCGGATCACGACCATGGGTGGAGCGCCGGCTGTCGCTGCCGGCGGGTGGTCAGGCGCTCTGCAGCTGGAACTGCAGGAAGGCGGGCGCCTTCTCGGCGTCGTCGAAGGTCGCGTACTCCCAGGCCGAGGCATCCGCCAGGAGTTCCCGCAGCAGCGCGTTGTTCAGCGCGTGCCCGGACTTGTAGGCGTAGAACGCTCCGATGATCGGGTGACCGAGCAGGTACAAATCGCCGATCGCGTCCAGCACCTTGTGCTTGACGAACTCGTCCTCGTAGCGCAGGCCGTCGCTGTTCAGGACGCGGAACTCGTCCATCACGATCGCGTTGTCGAGGCTGCCGCCGAGCGCGAGGCCCTGCGCGCGCAGGCTCTCGACGTCCTGCATGAAGCCGAAGGTGCGGGCGCGGCTGATCTCTTTTACGAATGACGTGGTCCCGAAATCGACCACGACGCGCTGATTGCTTTTCTCGAAGATCGGGTGGTCGAAGGCGATGCCGAAGTCGATACGGAACCCGGCGTAGGGCTCGAAGCGCACCCACTTGTCGCCCTGCTTCACTTCCACCGGCTTGCGTACCCGGATGAAGCGCTTGGCCGCTGCCTGGTCTTCCAGCCCGGCCGACTGGATCAGAAACACGAAAGGCGAAGCCGAGCCATCCATGATCGGCACCTCGCCGGCCGTCAGGTCGACGTAGGCATTGTCCACGCCCAAGCCGGCAAAGGCGGACATCAGGTGCTCCACCGTCGACACGCGCACGCCGTCCTTCTCCAGGCAGGAGGACAGCCGGGTGTCGCCGACGCTGAAGGCATCGGCGCGAATTTCCACCGGGTCCGGGAGGTCGATGCGGCGAAACACGATCCCCGTGTTCGGCGCCGCCGGGCGCAACGACATGTAGACCTTCTCGCCCGTGTGCAAACCCACGCCGGTCGCGCGAATTACATTTTTTAACGTTCGTTGCCTGACCATGTCACCGCCAACCATCGGGGCCGCGTCGCTGAAAGCATTGGAATTTAACATATTTGTTGCGGTGCTCCAAGGCTTTCGGCCGTTCAGTCGGCCTGCTTGCGCAAGAACGCCGGGATGTCGAGCATGTCGATGCCGGACTGCTTCATCGCTTCGACGGTGGACTCCCGACGGCGGCCCGTCCGCATGACGCTCGGCGCCTCGATATCGTCGGGATAGGCATCGACGGCGGCCGCGTCGGTGCCGGTCTTCACCACCGCGAGCGGCTTCGGCTGCGCCCGGGCGGCGGCGCCGAGCCCCGTCGCGACGATCGTCACCCGCAGGTTGTCCTCCATCGAGTCGTCGATGACGGTGCCGACGATCACGGTCGCGTCCTCCGCGGTGAAGTCGCGGATGGTGTTCATCACGTCGTGCACCTCGCGCATCTTCAGGCTCATGCTGGCCGTGATGTTCACCAGGACGCCGCGGGCACCGGACAGATTGACGTCCTCGAGCAACGGGCTCGCCACGGCCTGCTCGGCGGCAAGCCGCGCCCGATCGACGCCGCCGGCGAAGGCCGAACCCATCATCGCCATGCCCATCTCGGACATGACCGTGCGAACGTCCGCGAAGTCGACGTTCACCAGGCCGGGGCAGTTGATGACCTCCGCGATGCCGGCCACCGCGCCGTGCAGCACGCTGTTGGCCGCTTTGAACGCGTCCAGCATGCTGACCTCCTCGCCGAGCACCGCCATCAGCTTGTCGTTCGGGATCACGATCAGGGAATCGACGTACTGCGACAACGCCTCGATGCCGGTCTGCGCGATCTTGAGCCTCTTGCCCTCGAACTGGAACGGCTTGGTCACGACCGCCACCGTCAGGATGCCGAGCTCCTTCGCCACCTCGGCCACGACCGGCGCCGCGCCGGTGCCGGTGCCGCCGCCCATGCCCGCGGTGATGAACAGCATGTCGGCGCCTTCGATCAGCTCGGCGATGCGCTCGCGATCCTCCAGTGCCGATTCGCGGCCGACGTCGGGATTGGCGCCCGCGCCGAGCCCCTTGGTGATGGTAGCGCCCAGTTGCAGCAGGACCTGCGACTGGTTGCGCTTGAGCGCCTGGGCATCCGTGTTGGCGCAGATGAACTCCACGCCCTGGACGCCCTGCCGAATCATGTGGTCGACCGCGTTGCCGCCGCAACCGCCGACGCCGATGACCTTGATGACCGCTTCCTGTGCCTGGTTGTCCATGATCTCAAACATGTCGCCCTCCTTACCGAAAGTGAATGAACCGAAAACCCGCCAAGTTCGTCCGCGACCGCGCTGCCCGCGGCGTGATCAGAAATTCCCCTGGAACCATGCCCGCATCCGTTCGATTACCTGCTTCAACCCGCCGCCCTTTAGCCGCGAGAGATGGCTGCGCTGCTGCTGCATGCCGGTCAGCAGGAGCCCCACGCCCGTCGCGTAACGCGGATTGCGCATCACCTCGGCCAGCGAGCCGCGGTAGGTCGGCGTGCCAACGCGCACCGGCATGTGGAAGACCTCCTCGCCGAGCTCCACCATCCCCTTCATCGCGCTGCTGCCGCCGGTGATGACGATGCCCGAGGAGAGCAGCTCCTCGAAGCCGCTGCGGCGCAGTTCCGCCTGCACCAGCGTGTAGAGCTCCTCCACGCGCGGCTCGATCACCTCGGCCAGCGTCTGGCGCGAGAGCTGGCGCGGGCCGCGCTCGCCGATGCCCGGCACCTCCACCATCTCGTTGGGGTCCGCCAGCTGGCGCAGCGCGCAGCCAAAGCGCACCTTGATGTCCTCGGCTTCCTTGGTCGGCGTGCGCAGCGCCATGGCGATGTCGTTGGTGATCTGGTCGCCGGCGATCGGAATCACCGCGGTGTGCCGGATCGCCCCGCCGGTGAAGATCGCGATGTCGGTGGTGCCGCCGCCGATGTCGACCAGCGCGACACCCAGTTCCTTCTCGTCCTGCGTGAGGATCGACATGCTCGAAGCCAGCGGCTGCAGGATCAGATCCTGCACTTCGAGTCCGCAGC
>CAZGTK010000219.1:0-5071 GCA_964528415.1 uncultured Burkholderiales bacterium
GCCGGGGGACCGCGACCCGGTAGTCGGGATGGACGCTCGCGACCTGGATCACGCCGGCGAGCCCGAGCTCGCCGACGACGGCGTCGGCGACGTCGAGAAAGTCGTTGAAGTCGAGGAAATCCGTCAGCACGCGCGGATGGATCAGCAGCGTGGTTTCGACCTCGGCGGGATCGGCCTGCGCCAGCGCCTCGAGCTCGCGGGCGAGCTCCTCGGCCAGAGCTTCCGGCGTGGTCGCGTCGGTCACGGCGAAGCGGATCCGACCTTCCGCGAACGCCGGCCGCGCGAACGGGCACAGGTTGAGGCCCACCACCGCGCGCTCGATCCAGCGGCGCGTCGCGTCGACGACGCGCCCGGGGTCGAGCGTCGCGCCCTGCGCCGGCGGCTCGGCTGAGGTCACGGCCGTGACGCTCCGGGCGGGGCCGCATCCGACGCGCGCGGCGCCAGCGGCCGTGCGAAGCTCAGCTCGTGCCCGTCGGGATCGGTGATGTGGAAGTAGCGCTCGCCCCAGGCCGCGTCGCGCGGCGGAAACTCGGGATGCAGCCGGGCGGCGAGTGCCTGGCGGTAGACCGCGTCGACGTCGTCGACGTAAAAGATCGCGCGACCCCACCACGTCCAGCGCTTCTGTCGATCCATGGCGATCAGGTTGAGATAGCCGGGGCCGGCGTGGAAGCTCGAGAAATCCGCGGTTTCGCCGCCGTAGCGCAGCTCGAAGCCCAGCGCGCGGTAGAACGCGACGGCGCGCGCCATGTCGTGCGTGGCGAGGGTGACGGCGCTGAGGGATTCGATGGCCATTGCGTGACGCGTCAGTGCGGTTTCAGGTAGTCGCCGGCTTTGTCGGGCAGCCCGGCAAAGCAGGCGCGGCGCAGCGCGTCCGGCGGCGGGCCGTCATAAATGTCGTTTTCGTCGAGCGAGAGGCGGACGGCTCGGCCGCGGAACGTCCCCTCGCACTGGTCGCGCAGGTGGTTGCCGAGCGCGTCGAACTGGCGGAACGCGTGCAGGCCGTCATTGTACGCGTGGAGGTTGACGAAGGTGCGCGCCGGCCGGTGCGTGCGCCAGGGCAGGTAGACCGCGGCGTAGTCGCGCGCCACGCGGCCAGCGTCGTCGTAGACGTAGGCCTCGACGAAGTGGATGACCCCGGGCCGGTCGCGGTCGTAGTGCACGATGCCGAGCAGCCGCCCGCTGCCGGCGTCGAGGTAGCGCACGCTGCGCCAGCCGTACCCTTCGGCGGCGACGCCGTGATAGTCGCCGCGGCCATCCTCGGTGCGGACCTCGCGGCCGGCCAGCTCGCGCTGCAGCAGGTCGTGGACCTCACGCCCGAAGCGCGTCCAGCGGTCGTCCCCGGCGGCGGCAGCGAACGGGGGCGCGGCGAGCAGGAGCGCGAGGGACGCGCAGAGCAGGCGATGGGGCATGTCGGTCGGTTGACGGCAGGGCAGTCCGGACGGCCCGTCCAAGCATGCCCCTCGCCGGCGGCCGCCCGCAAGCCTTCGGCGCCGGCGCGGCGTAAGGATCGCCGCGTTGAGCGCGACGAATCCGGGTGCGCGCGCCGTCGTGCCGCCTAGAATACGTGCCGATCGCCCCAACCACGCAAGGAGTTCCCATGTCCCGCCTGATGCCCCGCCAGCCCGTGCCCGCCCTGTCCGTTCCCGTCGTCGACGGCCC
Organism: uncultured Burkholderiales bacterium; assembly: GCA_964528415.1. Classification (GTDB taxonomy): domain Bacteria; phylum Pseudomonadota; class Gammaproteobacteria; order Burkholderiales; family UBA6910; genus DATIUV01. Next base: position 1,660 of record CAZGTK010000219.1, read on the forward strand.
GCGATGGACCCTGAACGCGCCGCCGCCCGAGAAATTCACGCTGGTGGTGTTCTACCGCGGCCTGCACTGCCCGATCTGCCGCACCTACGTGGCCGAGCTGGAGAAGCTGGCGGACGAGTTCGCCGCGCGCGGCATCGACGTGATCGCCATCAGCTCGGACGGCGAGGCGCGGGCGCGGGAGGCCCGGCAGGCGTGGAAGCTCGAGAAGACGCGCATCGGCTACGGCCTCGGGCTGGGCGAGGCCCAGGCTTGGGGGTTGTACCTCTCGTCGAGCCGCGGCAAGACCTCGGCCGGCGTGGTGGAGCCGGACGTCTTCAGCGAGCCCGGCGTCTTCGCGGTGCGGCCCGACGGCACGCTCTACTGGGCGTCGGTGCAGACCATGCCGTTCGCCCGGCCGCACTTCAACGAGATCCTCGCCGCGTTCGACTTCGTCGTGAAGAACGATTACCCGGCGCGCGGCGAGGTCGAGCGCGCGCCCGCCTGAGGCCCCGGCGCCGTCAGAACGACCACTCGACCTCGACCTCGTCGCCGACGCGGACCGGCCGCTCGCCGGCGCGGGTGACGATGGCGTTCACGGCGAAGCACACGCCGTCCATCGCGTCCTTGCGCCGGTAGCCGGCCAGGGTGGCCAGCGGCTCGTTGTCCGGCGCCCGCTCGGCGGTGGTCTGGTCCGTGGTGGTCACCACGCAGCGCGTGCACGGCTTCACCAGCTTGAGCTCTGCGCCGCCCACCCGCAGCGCGGCGACGTGGTCCTCGTCGAACGCTTCGATGCCATCGATCACGAGGTTGGGGCGGAAGCGGTTCATCGGCAGCGGCGCCGGCAGCCGGGCGTTGAGGTCGGCGAGCGACGCCTCCGAGGCGACCAGCACGGCGTAGCCGTCGGCGAACGCGGTGGTGGCGCCGGAGTCGCCGGCCCAGTGCGGGTCGCTCAGGCGCGGGTGCGAGAAATCGAAGCGCACCAGGCGCACCCGCCGCTGCAGGAAATCGCCGAACCAGCCGGCGGCGATGTCCCCCTGGTCGATGCCGATGCAGGTGTCGCGCCAGATCGTCACCGGGCGGCGCTCGCCGGGCGCGTCCAGCGGCAGCGTCAAAGGGCCCATGCCCGGCGCGGCAACGCGCAGCGCGTGCGCTCCGAGTTCCACCTGCACCAGCGCCATGCGGGGCAGCACGCGCTGGGTCAGAAACGCGCCGGCCTCGCCCACCACCAGCCAATGGCGGTCGTGCGCGAGCCCGGTCGGCGTGATCAGCGCCTCGGTCAGCGCGATGCCGCGGCAGGACTTGATCGGGTAGACGTTGAGCGCGGTGATCGTAGGCATCGGAGGCGGACTGACGTTCAGCCGGCCGCGACCGGCGCGATCGGCAGGTCGAGGACGGCCACTGCGCCGGCAATCTCGCGCGCGGCGGCGGGACGGGGGAAGCCCCTGCGCGTCGCCAGGGCGATGCGCCGCAACGGCTTCGGCGCGGCGAAATCGATCGCCTTCACCAGCGGCGTCACGTACTTGGGCGTGAGCGCGCTGGCCGGCAGCACCGAGATGCCCATGCCGGAGGCGACCATGTTGCGGATCGTCTCCAGCGAGTTGCCCTGCTTGCCGGCGGGGGCGGGCCGCGCGAACTCGCGGCAGGCCTGCAGCACCTGGTCGCGGAAGCAGTGGCCGATGGGCAGCAGCAGCAGGTTCTCGCCGTCCAGCTCGTCGATCGCGACCTGCTTGCGCCGCGCCCACGGGTGCTTGGCCGGCACGATGACGCGGAATTCCTCGTCGTAGAGCGGCGTCACCTCGACGCCGGCGGCGTCGTAGGGCAGCGCCAGGATGGCAGCGTCGATCTGGCCGGCTTTCAGCATCTGGTCCAGATTGGCGGTGAGGTTCTCCTCGATGTCGAGCGGCATCTGCGGCGCCGACGCGCGCAGCGCCGCCACCAGGTCCGGCAGCAGGTAGGGCGCGATCGTGTGGATCACGCCGAGGCGCAGCGGGCCCTCGAGCGGGTGCTTGCCCTGCTTGGCCACCAGCTTGACGCGCTCGGCCTCGGCCAGCGCGCGGCGGGCCTGCTCCACGATCTGCTCGCCCGTCCTCGTGACCAGAACCTCCTGTTTCCCGCGCTCGAAGATCTGCACGGCCAGCTCGTCCTCCAGCTTGCGCACCGACGCCGACAGGCTCGGCTGGCTGACGAAGCAGCGCTCGGCGGCGCGGCCGAAGTGCCGCTCCTCGGCGACGGCGACGACGTAGCGAAGCTCGGTCAGGGTCATGAAAACGCGGCGAAAAGGGGCGATAGGCAAATCCTATCGAGCCCATTGTAACAAGGTATTGGAGCGCCGGGAGCGGCTTCGCTAACCTGCACTCGTCGGCTGCGGCTGCAGCCAAAGAATTTTCAACCAACCTGCAAGGAGATCGTAATGCTTCAGAACCGTGAAGGCCAGCGCGTGCCGAACGTCACCTTCCGCGTGCGCGAGAACAACGAGTGGAAGAGCGTCAGCACCGACGACATCTTCAAGGGCAAGACCGTCGTGGTCTTCTCCCTGCCGGGCGCGTTCACGCCCACCTGCTCGTCCACGCACCTGCCGCGCTTCAACGAGCTGGCGCCGGCGTTCTTCGCCAACGGCGTCGACACCATCGCCTGCGTGTCGGTCAACGACACTTTCGTCATGAACGAGTGGGCCAAGGACCAGGAAGCCGAGAACGTGTTCCTGATTCCGGACGGCAACGGCGAGTTCACCGAGGGCATGGGCATGCTGGTGGACAAGGCCGACCTCGGCTTCGGCAAGCGCTCCTGGCGCTACTCGATGCTGGTCAAGGACGGCGTGGTCGAGAAAATGTTCATCGAGCCGCAGAAGCCCGGCGACCCGTTCGAGGTCTCCGACGCCGACACCATGCTCGACTACATCAACCCGAAGGCGAAGAAGCCCGACCAGGTGGCAATCTTCACCCGCGAGGGCTGCCAGTACTGCGCCAAGGCCAAGGCCCAGCTGACGGAAGCCGGCTTCGACTACGTCGAGGTGCCGCTGACCCACAACATCCGGAGCAAGGTGGTCGGCGCGATCGCCGGCGCCAAGACGGTGCCCCAGGTGTTCGTCAACGGCGAATACATCGGCGGCGCCGAGGAAGTGGAGCGCTGGATCGCCACGGTCCGCGCCAAGGCGGCCTGAGCCGCGCGCACCGCGAAACGGCCGCCTCTGGCGGCCGTTTTTTCGAGGGCATTGGAGAGGGTTGAAGCGATGAAAGAGATCAGTGTCGACGTGGCGGTGCTCGGCGCGGGCACCGCCGGCCTCGCGGCGTATCGCGCCGCGGTCGCCGCCGGCAGCCGGGCCGTCCTGATCGAAGGCGGCGCCTACGGCACCACCTGCGCCCGGGTCGGCTGCATGCCCAGCAAGCTGCTGATCGCCGCCGCCGAAGCCGCCCACGGCGTCGAGCGCTGGGAC
>CAZGTK010000220.1:0-5069 GCA_964528415.1 uncultured Burkholderiales bacterium
GCGCCGGTTTACGTGCGCCACGAGGTGGTGCACAACCGCTACGTGGTCGACGACCTGCGGCGCAAGGGCGCGGTCTTCGTCGAGGAGCTCGCCGACGTGCCGCCGGGCAGCGTGGTCATCTTCAGCGCGCACGGCGTCTCGCAGGCCGTGCGCCAGGAGGCGGCCGAGCGCGGCTTTCGCGTCTTCGACGCCACCTGTCCGCTGGTGACCAAGGTTCACGTCGAGGTGGCGCGCATTCGCGGCCAGCGCCGCGAGGTGGTGATGATCGGCCACCGCGGCCATCCCGAGGTGGAAGGCACCATGGGCCAGTCCGACGGCGGCATCTACCTCGTGGAGAACGAAGCCGACGTTGAACGGCTCGAGGTCGAGGACCCTCAGCGCATTTCCTTCGTCACCCAGACCACGCTGTCGGTGGACGACACCTCGCGCATCGTCGCGGCACTCAAGCGGCGGTTCCCCGAGATCGTCGGACCGCGCAAGGACGACATCTGCTACGCGACCCAGAACCGGCAGGACGCGGTGAAGGTGCTGGCCCGCCAGGCCGACGTCGTCATCGTCGTCGGCTCGCCCAACAGCTCGAACTCCAACCGCCTGCGCGAGGTCGCGGAGTCGGCGGGGGTGCGCGCCTTCCTGGTCGACCAGGCGAGCCAGATCGACCCTTCGTGGATCGACGCCGACGCGCGCGTCGGGGTCACCGCCGGCGCGTCGGCCCCGGAAGTGCTGGTCCAGGAGGTCGTCAGCCGGCTGCGCGAGCTCGGCGCCGGATCGGTGCGGGAAGTGACCGGCGTCGCCGAGTCCGTGGTGTTTCCCCTGCCCAAGGGACTCGAAGCCGCGGCGCAGCCCAAGTAAGAAAAAGCGGGGATCGGGCTTTCGGCCGCGATCCCCGCGTGGGGTCAAACCTTGGTCCGGGTCATTCCTGGACGATCTCCCGCCAGGACACCCGCTTGCCCGTCACCGCGGAGGAACCAACCGGAACGTCCACGCCCGTGGTCGTCGCGTCGGACTTGCGGATCAGGCCCACCACCTTGCCGCTTGGCAGCTTCACGACCACTGCCCGGCTCGCGAGCGTATTCCCCAGCGAGACACCCACCGTCGTGCTGCTCGTGCTGATCACGCTGCCGGTCGCGTAGTTCACCGTCCAGGCCCAGCTCCGCCCGCCCGGCAGACAGGGATCGGTTCCGACCGGAATGTTGCTGGTGAACACGAGCGTTCCGAGCGCGAGTTGGGGGTTGGTGATGATGCGCTCCCCGGTCTCCGGGAAGTCGATGTACCAGCCGCGCTTAGTCGACAGGTCGACGGTGTTCTGCGTCACCGTGGCCGTCGTGCCGCTCTTGGTGACCACCTGCTGCACCAGGCTCGAGCGCAGCGGCGTGATCTCCGGCGTCGCGCTGAGGTCGTCCTTGAGCGCGTAGATCGTCTGCGTCTGCGTGGCCTGCGCGGTCGCCGTAGGCCGCCCCGGGATGTCGCTCTCACCCAGATACTTGCCGGTGCCGACGAAGATCATGCGGCTGTTCTTGATCACGCCCAGTTCGGGCTCGGCCGTGATGGGCTGCGCCACGCCGCTCGCGTCCACCAGGGTGGCCAGCTTCTTCACGCTCCACGAGCCGGTGGTCGATCCCGAGAGGTCGAAACGCCAGACGTTGCCCTTGAGGTCGCCGCCGTAGACGTACTCGACGGTCGGGTCCACCTCGCCGTTGTCGACGTAGGCCGAGATCGGTCCGAGGCCGCTCGGATCGGCGCTGCTGCCGACGCCGGTCCCCAGGGTCGCAATGACGTTGCCGTTGATCGGATTGAGCACGTAGAGGTAGCCCTTGCCGTCCCCGCCGGTCGTGGCGCCGTTGTTGTAACCCGACGACACGACCACCACCCAGCCCGCCGCGCGCGTCTTGACGATGATCGGCTTGCCGTAGCTGTAGCCGATGTTCTTGGCCAGGGTCGAATCAGTCGAGTTCTTGGGGAATTCCCACAGCACCTTCGACGCGAGCTGGCCTTCGTTGACCACGCCCGGCGAGGTCACGTCGAGCGCGAAGTAGCCGAGGCCGCCCTTGCGCAGGCCGCCGACCAGAATGGTGCGCCAATCCGGCGTCGGCGCCGGCGTGACGCCGACGAAGCCCGCCGTGTTGTTCATGTTGACGTCAGCCACCGTCGGCGTGCCGTCGACGTAATAAAGATGCTTGAAGAAGTCCTTGTCGGCGAGGTTCTTAAGCGTCGGGAACACGCGGTTCGGCACGTACGCCCACAGCTCGGCGCCCGTGTTCGAGTCGAACGCGTGCAGCATGCCGTCGTTGGCGCCCTGGTACACGACCGTCTGCCGCGACGCCTGGGCCGACTTGAAGCTCGAGTAGCCCGTGTCGAAGTAGAACAGCCGCGGCGGACCCACCACCACCGGCTCGCCGTTGACGATGTCGCCCAGCACACTGACGAGGCCCGCCTGCTGGCCGCGGCTGCGGAAGTAGTCGCCCTCGCCGGTGCGGTCGCCGCGCAGATACGCCACCTTCTCCTGCCACGTGCCGAGCCCGCCGGTCAGCTGGGATTGCTGCGTGCCCGACAGGTTGGCCGGCTGGAACGGCTGGCCGTTGACACCATCGTAGGTGACAATAATCCGGCTCGCTGCCGTGCGCGCCGCAAGCTGCGCCTGCGGCGTCGGCGTCCACAGCGGGTTCTCGATGATCTGGCCGGTGTCGAGGTCCAGCTCGAACTTGTTCAGGTCGCCCGACCAGGCGCCGGAACGGAACGCCGACGAGTAGGCGAAGTTGTCGCCCTTGACCGGGTTGGCGTTCGACACCGCGACCGACGACGCCGCGCGGGACTTGCCCTGCACCTCGCGCACGACGTCCAGCACCGCCGCGCGGGTCTCTTCCGGCGAGTCGGCGCTCAACATGCGGCCGCGGCCGTTGACCGTGGCGTGCCAAAGCTCGTCGATGTTGATCGGGCCGCGCTGGAAGTTGCGCGGGTCGCCGAGGCCGTTCCAATCAGGCTTGTTGCCGAACGGATCCGCAGTCATGGCCGCGTCGGTGCGGAAGTAGAACCCGCCGACGCCCAGACCGAGCGCGTAGGTGGTCATGTGCAGCCGCTTGTTGCGATCCGCCCCGGGGGAGAGGTCGTTTTCCTCCACCGGCATGCGTCCCTCAGGCCCTTCCAGGTCCGGGCGCAGGCTCCACTTGTTGGGATCGCCGCTGATGTCGTTGTTCGCGTAATACTTCATGGCGATGTCCGCCAGCGTGTCCTTATGGTCGTCCTGGTACGGCGAGCCCACCTCGCCGCTGCCGTCGGGCACGAGCGGATTGGCGCGATCGGCCTTGAACTGGTAGTTGAAGACGAGCGACTTGTCGCCGTCGACGTTGCCCACGTTCGGCCCCTCATCGCTGGCAAAGCCGTCCGTGATGATAAAGCCGGCGTTGAACTGGCACGCAGCCTGGATCGGCGCGCTGCCGTCGGTGCGCCGGAACTGCTTGCCGGCGAAGTCCAGCGTCGAGCGCGTCGGCGTGCCGCCGTCGCCCTTGACGTTGTAGACGTACCCGGCCAACCGGCGACCGTTCTTGCGCGTGTCGGTGGCGTCGAAGTCGAACATGTCGACGTTGAGCCGGCTGTTGAACAGAAACTGGCCGGCCCGCAGGCTGCGCGCCTCGTCGATGGCGTCGCCCATGGCGCCCGCCAGGCTCATGTGGCGCTTGCGGTAATACTGGAACCAGTTGGCGAAGTTCTGCAGCTCCTGCTCGTAGGAGCAGTTCGACGCGCCGCAATCCGTGCGATCAGGATATTTGGGGTAGGTCTTGCCGGAGACGATCTCGACTTTCTTCAGCGCGATCGAGGGCGTGTTGCTGCTGCTGGAGAAGTCCGGCGCCTTCCATTCGTAGCCGGACTCGTCGTTGTTGACCGGGAAAGCGCCATAGCTCGCGTAACGCGGGTTCGCCTTGCCCGTGAACGGGTCCTTCTCGGCGATGTAATAGGTGGCGGGGAAGTACTCGATCTGCGCCTCGACGTGGTCGTAGCCGTTGGTCTGCCAGCTGTTGCTATTAGTGCGCGACGTGCCGTCGTCGAAGCTGCCCGCCGGACAGGCGTAGGCGCCGTTGCCGTCGATCTTGCCGATGCAAAGCCGCTTATCGGCATCCTGCCAGTTGCCGCCGCTATCGCACGAACTACCGGTGCCCGAGCCTTTGCACTCGCGGTACTTGGCGCCCTTCGGGATCACCATGCCGGGGTACATGCGGAACGTGAAGTTGTTGTCGTCTTCCATGCTCCGCTTCGACTTGAGGTCGAACTTCGAATTGCTGCTCTCCTTGTAGACGGGATGGCTGTAAGCGCCGCCGGGATCCGCATTCTTCGGCGTACACAGATAGGTCGCCCCGCTGCCGCTGGACGTCCCCGAGCGGCAGTTGCCGGACTCGTCGTTGTACGGTTTCCAGGGCGTGTAGCGCAGCGTCGGGTTGTAGTACTGCTTGTTGTAATCCGGGCTGCGGAACCAGGCCCACTGGGCCGTCGGCGGCACCGCGAAGTGGTCGTGATTGTTGTCAGCATAACTACGCGTATCGCAGTTCTTGCCGCACTGCCCGTTGGGGAACAGATAGGTGTATTTCTTCCAGGTACCGTTGGCGTTGCCGCTCACGTTGTAGTTCCAGATGCCGGGGGCCGCCTTGTCGCTCTGCCGGTCGTCGCCGACGGTGAGGCCGGTGAATCCGGGCTGCTTCAAGCCTTCGACCAGGTTCGAGTTGTCGGACATGGCCGCGGTGTAGTACCAGGCCGCGCCGTCATTGGTCACCAGCAGCAGCTCGCCGTCCATCGAGCCGGAGTCGTCGATGCCGAACATCAGGTTCGGCTTCGGCTGCTGCTTGACCACCAGCGGGATGTCGTCGATATCGATGGCCGCGTAGCTGGAGGCCATCGGCGACAGGCCGACCGTGTAGATCAGCGCCTGCGCGAGCAGCTTCTGCAGTTTCGAATAGCGACGGTTCATGGTCTAGCTCCTTGCTTTTTCGGCCGCGCTCTTGCGGTCCTTCCTAATGGTGATTTTCGGAAGCCGAAGCGCAATACTCAATTCAATTCCGACAGTTGGCCGTGAGGCGGGGACG
>CAZGTK010000221.1:0-5026 GCA_964528415.1 uncultured Burkholderiales bacterium
CCGCGGCCGCACCGATCGCGGCGCCGACGATGGCGCTCTTCACGCCCGCGTCGACGGCCACGTCGTCGCGCGTCTTGCCGCCGACGCGGCTCGAGGCGAACTGCTGGCAATCGAAATCGTCGGCGCGGAAGCGGTCGAAGCTCGACTTCGATCCCGGCAGCGCCATCGCGCTCGGCCCGGTCGGCACGCTGGCGCAGGCCGCCAGCAGCAGCGCCGGCGCGAGCAGCAGAAGCGTGCGCAAGGCACCGGTGCGTCGCGTCGACGTGGCGGCGCCGTGATCCGCGCGCCTCTCGACGCGCGGCAGCCGCTCGAGGCGTTCGCCGCTTCGCGCCGGATCGACCGTCGCGGCGTGATCGAAGCGCCCTTCAGGGAAAAGCGTGCGTGCGGTTCTCATGGCTCGGCCTCCGTCAGCGCGCATCCGGCGGCGGCTGCGGCACCTGACGCTCCCAGCCGCCCGGGCACTGCTTCACATATGGGTAGTAGGCGCGCGAGTCCGGGCAGAAGTACCAGTAGGCCGTTCCTTCGTCCGGCGCCGCGGCGCTGCCGCCCTTCTCGATGTACACCGGCGGCTGCGCCGGCACCGCCACCACCGGCGGCGCGTAGTAATACGGGTACGCGTAAGGCGGCGGGTAGTAATACGGCCGGTAGTAGGGTCGGTAGTACGGGTACGGCGCGCCGAGATAGATGCTGAAGCTGCTCTTCGGACCGTAATAGCGGTGGCCCGGCGGCCCGTAATAGCGCCCGTGGACTTTCACGTTGTCGGCGAGGGCGACGTCGGGCAGCGCAGCGCCGGCCGTCGCGGTCAGCACCGCTGCCAGGGCAGTGATGAGGGTTGCGGTTCTCATGGTTCGCTCCTTTCGCTCCTGCGATGGAGCTCGTGTTGGCTCATCGTCAGTGTGCGCTTCCGACGCTGAACGCAAGCTGAACGGAGCGCGGGCGAAGCTGAACCGCGGGCGGCGACCGGATCATCATTCCGGCGGAATCCGTCGTTCCGGCGAACGCTGGAATCGATCACCGTCATTCCGGCGAAAGCCTGGAATCCAGGCGGTTGAGGCCTGGACCCCGGCCCCCGTATCGCGGTACGGGGCAGGCTCCGCCGGGGTGACGACAACCACTCGCGTCGGGGTGAGGAGGGGATCGTCATTCCTGCGCCGTCGCGTTCGTGGTTCCAGCGAACGCTGGAATCGATCACCGTCATTCCGGCGCAGGCCGGAATCCAGGGCCCTTCGCCGTTCTCCCTCCCCCTGGATGGGGGAGGGTCGGGGAGAGGGTGGCGATGTTCGCGATTTCGGCCGACGCCGGAATCCAGGGATCGTTTGGTTGTTCCCTGGCCCCCGGCCTGCGCCGGGGTGACGGCATCTTCGTCCTTTCGGCATGGCGAATAGATCGTCATCTCGGGGCGACGAAGAGATCCTCGTCTCGGTGAATGCCGGAATCCAGCAAATCGTCATTCCGGCGCAGGCCGGAATCCAGGGTTTCCGCATTCATCCCCGCGCTCGAGGCGAGGGCGCCCGCCCCGCGCGCAACACCACGTTCCGACCGCCCGCCGCCCGCTCCGTCAGCTGCCGCCGGTAAACTAGCGGCAGCTCACAACACCGACACCCGCGCCCGCCCAGGACCCCGCATGGCCACCATCCCGACGCTTTCCGAGAGCGACCGCAACTTTCTCAACCTCACTGTCGAAGCGGCGCTGCGCATCGGCCTGCTGGCGGCGCTGACCGTGTGGTGCTTCGGCATCGCGCGGCCGTTCCTGGCGCCGATCCTGTGGGGCGTCATCATCGCGGTGGCCGTGTTTCCCGCCTATCGTCGCGTCGAAGCGTGGCTCGGGGGCCGCCAGGCGCTCGCCGCCACGCTCTTCACCCTGTTCATGCTGGTCGTGCTGATCGTGCCCTCGACGCTCCTGGCGGAGTCCATGGTGAAGGGCGCGCAGAACCTCGCCGCGGCGTTCCAGGCCGGCACGCTGCGGATCCCGCCGCCGCCGGAGCGGCTGCAGGCCTGGCCGCTCGGCGGCGAGGAGCTCTACCAGTTCTGGCTGCTCGCGTCCGAGAACGTGCAGGACGCGCTGCGCGAGGCGAGCCCGGTGCTGCGCGACTTCGGCCGCTGGCTGCTGGGCTTCGCCGCCAGCGCCGGCATCGGCATCCTGCAGTTCGTGATCGCGATCGTCATCGCCGGCGTGCTGCTGGCCCACGCGCAGGCCGGCGGCGACGCCACCCGCGCCATCGCCACGCGGCTGTCGCCCGAGCACGGCCTCGGCTTCGCCAGCACCGCCGAGAGCATCGTGCGCAGCGTCGCCTCCGGCATCCTCGGCGTCGCGCTGCTGCAGGGCCTGCTGGCGGGCATCGGTTTCCTGGTCGCCGGCGTGCCCGGCGCCGGGCTGCTCACCATCGTTTGCATCGTCTTCGGCGTCCTTCAGCTCGGCGTGGTGATCGTGCTGATCCCGGTGGTGATCTGGCTCTTCGCCTCCGCCGATACCTTCACCGCGGTGGCGTTCCTGATCTACGCGATCCTCATCGCGCCGGTGGACAACATCCTCAAGCCGCTGCTGCTCGGCCGCGGCGTCAAGGTGCCGATGGTGATCGTGTTCATCGGCGCGATCGGCGGCTTTATCCACTCCGGCATCATCGGCCTGTTCCTCGGCGCGGTGGTGTTCACGCTCGGCTACGGCCTGCTGCTGGCGTGGCTGTATCCGGACCGGCGGCCGGCGCCGCCGCTGCCGGCAGGCGGCTGAACCGGGCGGCCGGGCTCACCCTCTCCCCGGCCCTCTCCCATCGAGGGAGAGGGTGTGTGAATGCGTCAGTCCGGCACGCCTGAATTCCGCGGAGCGTTCTTGTCATCCCGGCGCAGGCCGGGATCCAGGCATTCGCGCGTCACGACCTGGGCCCCGGCCTCCGCCGGGGCGACGGCCGTTTCGTCGTTCCGGCGAACGCCCGGCCATTTCGTCATCCCGGCGCAGGCCGGGATCCAGGGTTTTCGGGTTGCTCCCCCTTCCTCGAGGGGAGGGGGCAGGGGGGAGGGTGAGCCCTAAGCCGGCCCCAGCATCATTTCGACGTGCACCACCCCGTCGCCGCGTCGTTTGGTCATCGGCAGCCCGCTCTTCTCGAACACCTTCAGCATCGCCGTGTTCTGCGGCAGCACTTCCGCCTCGAAGCGCTGGACGCCCTTCGTGCGGGCGATCGCGGCCAGGTGCGCGAGCAGCCGGCTCGCGAGGCCCTGGCCCTGGTAGTCCTCTTCGATCGTGAACGAAACCTCCGCCGCCCGACTGCCGTCCGCTGCGTCGTAGGCGACGTAGCGTCCGCCGCCGATCGCGACCTCCTCGCCGTTTTCCACCGTCGTCACCACCAGCGCCACCGTGCGGTCGAAATCGACCTCGGTGGCGTCCTTGATCTCCTTCTCCGTGAGCGCGTCTTTGTAGGTGAAGAACCGCGTGTAGATCGTCTCGCGCTCGAGCTTGCCGAACGCCGTGCGCACCCGCTCGCGGTCGTCCGTGCGAACCGCGCGGATCACGATCGGCGTGCCGTTCCTGAGCGTGTCCTCGACTCGATAGCTGCGGGGGTCGATCAGCATGGCGTTTCGATTGTCCCCTCGACGCGCGCTGCGATCCAGGGTGAGGCCGTCATCCCGGCGTATGCCCTTCGGGAGGTTCGTCATCCCGACGCACGTCGCTTCCGAGGTTCGTCATCCCGGCGCAGGCCGGGATCCAGGGCAGTTAACCGAAAATCTCCTGGGCCCCGGCCTGCGCCGGGGCGACGCCTTTCTGCGAGGGTTGGGGTGGAGCCGTCATCCCGGCGAAAGCGGGGATCCAGCGGAGAGTATTTATCATCCCGGCGCAGGCCGGGATCCAGGAATTCACGCCTCACGACCTGGGCCCCGGCCTCCGCCGGGGCGACGGCCATTTGGTCATCCCGGCGCAGGCCGGGATCCAGGCATTCACGCGTCATGACCTGGGCCCCGGCCTCCGCCGGGGCGACGTCTTGGGCCCCGGCCCCCGTATCGCGGTACGGGGCAGGCTCCGCCGGGGCGACGCCTTTCTGCGAGGGTTGGGGTGGAGCCGTCATCCCGGCGAATGCCGGGATCCAGGGGGAGTATTCGTCATCCCGGCGAACGCCGGGATCCAGGGTTTCGGGTTGCTCCCCCTCCCTCGAGGGGAGGGGGCAGGGGGGAGGGTGCGGCCGCTCCTCGCCGGAAAACGGGTGAAGGCCTAAGCCTTCTCCACTTTCCGGTCGATCTTGCGCAGCCGCCGCGCCATCGTCTTCATCACCTCGGTGGCGAAGTGCGGCGCGTCGCGCACCAGCAGGTGGAAACGCTCGACGTCGATCGGCACCAGCCGGCAGTCGGTGGCCGCGATCACCGTCGCCGCGCGCGGGCCGCTGTCCACCAGCGCCATCTCGCCGAGAAACTCGCCCGGCTCCGCGCTCTCGATCACCTTGTCGCCCACCAGGATGTCGGCGGTGCCGGTGACCAGCACGTACATCACGTCCCCCGGCTCGCCCTGGCGAAAGAGCGCCTTGCCGGCGCGCACGGAGACAACTTCGGTCTTGTCGGTGAACAGGTCGTCGATTTTCATGCCCGCAGAATAATCGACGGTCGCCGAAATGGATACTGCGCCGTTCCCCGGGCATCGCGGATTCGGCGATCGAGGCGGCCGCGTCGCGGCGGGCGGCACGACGCCCGTCCCCACGCCGCGCCCAGGCACCCGGCGACACCACCCCGCTCGCGGCAAGGTGCCCCTCAGCGGCATCATCGGGCGCGCTCACGGTCCGATTTCGAGCCGTCGCGAAAGGCCCGCGCCCGCGCCACCGCCCGCCCCGACGCGGATTCCGCCCGCGGGCACGGCATTTGCCACTGCTTCCCCCGTCACCAAGGAACAAGGGCAGAGTCCGATGGACCGCCGCCGGGAGCAGGGGATCGTATCGCTGGTCGTACACTCGCCATCGTGGCTGGCGCTGGTGTTCGCCGCGGCGGTGTTCTCCGCGCTGCGCCTCGTACTTCCAAGGATTTCCGTTTCGGATCAGGCGCTCGCGACGCT
>CAZGTK010000222.1:0-4999 GCA_964528415.1 uncultured Burkholderiales bacterium
GCCAATGAATCGCTGGTGGAAGGCGAAGTCGTCATGGGAACCGACATTGCCGTGCCCGCCGTTGAAGTAGTCCCATCCGAGGGCGTCGGCCTCGCGCAGATTGTCTTCCAGGTAGAGGAAACGCTCGGATCCGGCGAAAGACCAGAAAGGCGGCTGGTCGGAGTTCAGCAGGTCGGGAGCATGCAGGACGCGCTCCTCGACCAGCAGCCAGGCGCCGTGATCGTCCGTATGCGCCGCGCGGGAAAAACCATGCAGTTCCACGTGCAGGTGCTCGAACTCGAATGTGCCACGGGGCCATTCGACCTCCTCCGTTGGCCGCGGCAGCGTGCCGTTCAGATGCCGCATCTTGTCGGCCGTCGCGCGCGAGGCAATGACGCGCGGCTTCTGCGGCTGCTGCTTTGCGAGCGCGTCGAGCATGGCCTGCGCTCCGCCGATATGGTCGCCATGATCGTGGGAGTACGCGATCGCGGTGATCGGCAGGGAGGTGACCGACCGGATCGCCGTCAACATGGGCTCGGTGCGCATCTCGAGCGGGTCGAACAGCAGCACGCCCTGGTCGCCGACATAGAAAGTGGTTCCGTAGAACCCGGATTGATAAAAGTAAGTGCGGTCCGTCAACCGCTGCAGCACATAGGGCCCCTTCATGTTGAGGTTGAAGAGGTCCGCGATCTTTTCGCCGGGTTTCAGCTTCTCCGTAGCCGAAGCGGGTCGATAGACGGCGTTGACCGTCGATGGCGCCTCGACCACGTCGGCGCGGACCGGTGCCGCTGCGGCGAGCGCAGCGATGAGCAGTACAGCTTTCATGCGGGATCTCTCCGTATCGCTTGAATTGAGGTAGGAGCATCAGATCGACATCGGCGCTGGTATGCGCCCTGCGCTCAGGGCATGCGAAGGATGGGCTTGATGACCTCTCCCGATTTCGAGTCCGCGAGGGCCTGCTCGATCTGGCCCATTTCGTAGAATCGCACCAGGCGCTCGAACGGGAAGCGTCCTTGCTGATGCAGCTTCACGAGCGCCGGTATCAGCTGGCCGGAACGCCCGCCGCCGCCCAGCACGCCGATGACGCGCTTGCCCCAGAGCGTGGACAGATGATCCAGCGAGAACCGGGCACCTGCCGGCGCGCCGCCGATCAGCACGAGCGTGCCGAGCATGCCGACCGTCTGCGCCAGCGTCTCGATCACCGCAATCACGCCCGTGCAATCGAACGCGTAGTCGACCGTCGATCCGGTGATGCCGGCGACTTCCGTGACCAGGTCCTTCGTGCGCGAGTTGATCGTGTGGGTGGCGCCGAACGAGCGCGCGAGTTCGAGCCGGCTGTCGTGTACGTCGGCCACGATGATCGTGGTGACCCCGGAGTTGCGCGCGGCCATTACCGCCGCCAGCCCCACGGCGCCGACGCCGACGATCAGGATCGACGAGCCGAGCGGCGGGCGCGCTTCGTTGAGCACCGCGCCGGCGCCGGTTGCGAGGCCGCAGGCCAGCGGGCCCAGCAGGTCCAGCGGAACATCGCTCTCCACCTTGACCAGTGCGTCGGCGGAAGTGAGCGAATGGGTCGCGAAGGACGACTGGCCGAAGAAATGCCCGTTGATGCGCTGGCCGTTGCGCGAGTAACCACTCTGGCCTTTCTTCTCGCCCTTGAAGCGCTGCCCGGAAACGAGTGCCTCACCGGTGCGCAGGCAATAGCGCGGATGGCCATCCAGGCAATTGCGGCACTCCCCGCACGAAGGCCAGCCGATGATGACCTTGTCACCCGGCCCGACGTTGTCGACGCCGGCGCCGACGCGCTCGACGATGCCGGCTCCCTCGTGCCCGAGCACGGCAGGAAAGGGCATGCGCATGTCGCCGGCGCGCGTGATGTCATCCGTATGACAGACCCCGGCCGCCACGATGCGCACGAGCGCCTCGCCGCGCGCGGGATCTTCGAGGTCGATGTCCTGCAACTCGAAGGGAGCGTCCTTCCGCTCGACGACCAGTGCTCTTATCCGCATGATTTTCTCCTCGATGAGATCGGTTCGACGAACCCGGATCCGCGCAAATGCCGACCATCGCCGGCTGCAGGCGGCGCGCTCAGAGCATGCGCCGCAGCACGCCATCCTTCCTGACGAAGTGGTGCACGAGGGCCATGCCGGCGTGGCCCGCGATCATGATCATCAGCAGCCAGGCGACCGGGGAGTGCACCGCGCGGCCGAGAGCGGACAGCCAGGCGATTTTCGCGCCGCCTGGCAGCAGCTCGACGCCGAACACCGTCAAGCCGTAGCCTTCGCCGATCATGATCGAGATGCCGGTCAGCGGCATCAGTATCAGGCCGGCGTACAGCAGAAAATGTCCGGCCTTCGCGAGGAAAGCCATCAGCGGCGGCGGCGGGGCCAGTGGACGGTCATGACGCTGCCTGATGGCCCAGATGATGCGCAACACCATCACCACGAGAATCAGGCTGCCGATCGAAACGTGCCAGGGCACCAGCACCTGGCCAACCCAGTGCTCACCGTCATTGATGCGGTCGAAGACCTTGAGAAGCTGCCAGCCGACCAGCAGGGCCACGCCCCAGTGGAAGAACTGCGAAACCGTGCCGTAACGTTCGCTCGTGTCGCTGATCATGAAGTCCTCCTCCTGGCTATTGGCTGGCGGCTGCCAGCGTTTCGATGGCCGCCGCCGGCAGCGACAGCTGCGCGGCCTGCGTGATGTCGTCGAGTTGCTCCAGACTGGTGGCGCTGGCGATCGGCGCGGTGACGGCCGGGCGCGCCATCAGCCAAGCGATCGCCACCTGCGCCGGCGTGGCCGACAGCCCGCTGGCCACTTCGCGCAACACCTGCAACAGCTTCAGGCCGCGCGCGTCGAAATAGCCGTCGAGGAAGCCGGCGCGCGCCGCACCCTGCAAGTCCTCGACGCTGCGGTACTTGCCGGTCAGGAAGCCGCTGGCCAGCGAGAAATAACTGACGACGCCGAGACCCTGTTCCAGCGCCACGCCGGCCAGTCCGGACTCGAAGTCGGCACGGTCGTAGAGGTTGTGCCTCGGCTGGATGACTTCGTAGCGCGGCAGGCCCTGTTCCGCGGCGATCGCCAGCGCCGCGCGCAGGCGATCGGCGCTGTGGTTGGAGGCGCCCAGCGCGCGCACCTTGCCGGCTTTCACCAGTCTGCCGAAGGCGCCGAGCGTTTCCTCGAGCGGCACTGCCGTATCGTCCACGTGGGCGAAGTACACGTCGATGTAGTCGGTGCGCAGGCGCGCGAGCGAGTCGTCGACCGCGGCGGCGATGTTGGCTGCCGACAGTCCCTTGCGCGCCTCGAGCATGCCGACCTTGGTCATCAGCACGATGTCGTCGCGGCGGCCGCGCCTCGCGAGCCAGTTGCCGATGACGGTTTCGGACTCGCCGCCGGACAGGCCGGGACCCCAGGCCGAGTAGACGTCGGCGGTGTCGATGGCATTGAAGCCGCGCTCGACGAAGCGGTCGAGCAGCGCGAAGGAGCGTGCTTCGTCGGCGGTCCAGCCGAAGACGTTGCCGCCGAAGACCAGCGGGGAGATCGTGAGGCCGGTGCGGCCCAGTGGACGCTTTTTCATGATCAGTTCCTCGGATATCAGGTTCGCCGTCGATCAGCCGAAGCGGAATGCGGACAGCGTGGTTTTCATCACTTCCTCCGAATAGGTCCTGCGACCCGCGGAGTCGGCTGCTGCGCCGGCGGCGACCAGCAACGGGAGCAGATGTTCTTCGCCACGCGGCGGATGGCTGTCGCGGGCATGCGGCGCCGACGTCCAGTCGCGCAGCATGGCCTCGCGGCGCGGCGGATCGCTCGCGACGGCGGCGGTGAGCCATGCGTCGAATTTCGCCGCCAGCGGCGTGTAGCGCGGATCGCCGTAACCGCGCATGTTGTGGAAGCTCATGCCGCTGCCGATCACCAGCACGCCCTCGTCGCGCAGCGGAGCCAGCGCGCGGCCGATGGCGAGGTGCGCGGCCGGGTCCAGGTCGCGACGCAGCGAGAGCTGGACCACCGGCACGTCGGCCTTCGGGAACATCAGCTTGAGCGGGATGAACACGCCGTGGTCGAAGCCGCGTTCGGGATCGATGCGAACCGGGGCGCCGTGCTGTCCCGACAATTGCGCGATGCGTTCGGCGAGGGCCGGGTCACCAGGCGCCGGGTAGGTCAGTTCATAAGTGTGCGGCGGGAAGCCGTGGTAGTCGTAGATCAGCGGCGGGCGGGCATGGCCGGTGACGCTGAAGCCGGGCTCGAGCCAGTGGCCGGAGACCAGCACGATGGCGCGCGGAGCCCGCGGCAGGCTGTCGGCGACGCCCCTGAGAAAGGCAGCCATGCGATCCCAGGTGCCGGGCGGGTTCCAGTCCATGAAGAAGCACGGTCCGGCGCCGTGCGGGATGAAGAGAACGGGCATGCGCATGGCACCGCCCGCCGCGGTGGTGCCGTCAAGGATGGTGGACGTGGCGTTCGTATTCATGGCCGGCATTATCAGCTCCATCCCACAGGCGTAGAATGGGTCAATAGCGATCAACATTTAATACTATTAGTGTTAACTTGTCGGTATGGACCGGATCACCAGCATGCGGGTCTTCGTGCGCGCCGCCACCGATGGCAGTCTGTCGGCGGCCGCCCGGCACCTGGGCATGTCGCCGGCGATGGCCACCAAGCACGTCAATGCGCTCGAGGCACGGCTGGGCGTCAAGCTGTTCCATCGCAGCACGCGGCGATTGGCACTGACCGAGGCCGGCAGCGATTACCTGGAGGCCTGCCTGCGGATCCTGCCGGAGATCGACGAGGCCGAGGCCGCAGCCGCATCGCAGCGGGTCAAGGCCAGCGGTCTCCTGCGGATGAACGTGCCGCTGTCGTTCGGGCTCTGCTTCGTGACGCCGCTGATCCCGCAGTTCAGCCGTCGCCATCCGGAGGTGACGGTGGAGCTCGGCCTGAGCGACGCCGCGCTGGATCTGATCGCCGGCAGCTGGGATCTCGCCGTTCGCGTCGGCCGCCTCGCCGACAGTCCACTGCAGGCACGTCG
>CAZGTK010000223.1:0-4984 GCA_964528415.1 uncultured Burkholderiales bacterium
GGCAGCTCGTCGTGGCGCTGCTTGAGCAGCACGTCGATGTTGGCCCAGGCCTTGGACACGTTGTGCTTGATCGCCACCAGCGCGTTGTAGATGACGACGCCATAGGCGGCGGCGAGCGCCAGCGCCACCAGGATCACGACCGCCAGGACTTCCATCGGGCCACGCCTCCCCAGCTCACCACGAGTAGCGCACAGTATATCGCACGGTGGTTTCGCCATTCGCCGCCACTCGTACCGGGAATTCGACCGTTCGCGCGTCGCGCCTGGCGAACTCGTGGCTGTGCTCGGCCAGGTTCCAGTTGAGCCAGCGGTACATCGGCTCGCGCACGGTCACCTCGACCGCGCGATCCTTGTGATTGCGCAGGCTGACCTCGATCGTCTCCGTCATGGTGCGGCTGCGGGTGTCGACGCGGAAATCGGCCTGCTTGCGCTCGCCGACGACGTCGAACGCGGAGCCCAGGCGGATGCGCAGCGTCTCGTCGCGGGGCGTGTGGTCGATGACGTCCTCGCCGACGAACTCGAGCGAGCCGTCGGCCGGATCGCGCTGCGAGACGCGCACCTTGCCGGCGGGCAGCGGCATGCCGAGGCCGCGCTCCTTGCGGTTGGCGAACGCTAGCAGGACGTCCACCTTGCGGTTGGCGTCGACGCCGTACTGGCGGTCGAGGAACGGCTCGGCGCCGGCGTACGGCATCGCGCGCGTGCCTTCGTAGACCAGCCGCTTCTCGCAGGCGACGCCGCGCGCCGGGCTGAACAGCTCGATCTGCTTGGTGGATCGGTCGGGCAGCGTCGTCGGCCGGCCGAGGGTATAGAGGTGATACTCGAAGAACGGCTTCTGCTCGAAGCCGGCGACCTTCTCCTCGGCGAGGGCGGCGCGCGGGGCGTAGCCGCGCGCCGGCGCAGCCGGGCGCACGCGCTGCACGTCGCCCGCCACCAGCTTCAGCTGCGCGTCCCGGTAGCTCGCGCCGGAGCGGTTGATGAGCGTCACCCAGGCGAGGACGTCGAGCCGGCAGGCGCCGTCCTTTGCTTCGGCGTACTCGACGTTGTAATCCGCCCACCAGGTCAAGCCTTCCGTCTGGTAGCCGACGCGCGCCTGGTGGGCGCCGCCGCGCCGCGCGGCGACGTCCCAGACCAGCGTCGGGCGCGTGATGAGGCCGCCGGGCAGGCTCGGCAGTTCGACCGAGCGGTGATCGCGCAGGATGCGCACCTTGCCGTCCGGCGCGAGCAGCGTGAGGCCGCCGGCGGTGCTGAGCAGCTTCCCGGAGGCGCGATCGACGGTGCCGCCGTGGGCTTGCTCCACCGTGATCTCGCGGTCGACGTATTTCTCCAGCAGGCGGGCGCTGTCGACGAGATCGAACTGGAACGCCTGCTCGACCACCTGCGTGCCCGCCGGGTCCGTGAGGGATTCGAACGTGACCGTGGTCGGGTCGATCAGCGCGGCGACGTCGCTGAACCGGACCTCGCTGCGTCCCTCGGCGAGGGACAGCGAGCGGGTCTCGCGCACCACGGCGAAGCCCGGAATCTGCCGGCCGCCGGCGGCCAGGGCCGGCGCCGAGAGGCTTCCCGGCGGCGACGTGCTGTAGACGGTGAGCGCGGTGTCGGCGGCGATCGCGGAAGCCGCGCCGAAGGCGGCGGCGCAGGCGGCGCCGAGGGCGGCGAGGGGCAGGCGGTTCATGCAGGCTCCTTTTCGGTTCGTTGGCGGTGAGTGTTACCGGCGGCTCGCGTTTCGCGCAAGCGACGATGACTTGAACGCACGGCCGCGGCAATCGGGTCAAGGCCGATGCAGCCTCGGCCTGCGCGGTTGAACGAGGCGCGGAAACGGGGTAGGCTCGATGGCATCGCGCTTCCCGTTCGGGAAGCGGTTTTTTCCCTCGAGGAGTCGCACATCATGGACCAGACCGAGAGCATCACTCGGGACAAGCTCGTTGCCGATCTCAAACTCGTCGTCAGCGACGCGGAGGAACTGCTGCGCGCGACCGCCGGGCAGGCCGGCGAGAAGGTGGCGGCGGCGCGCGCCAAGGCTGAGGAAGGGCTGGGCCGGGCGCGTGCGCGCCTGAAGGACCTCGAAGGCGAAGTCGCCGAGCGCGGCCGCCAGGCGGCGCGGGCGACCGACGAATTCGTGCACCGCGAGCCGTGGAAGGCGGTCGGCATCGCCGCCGGCGTCGGGCTGATCGTCGGCCTGCTGATCGGCCGCCGCTGAGGCCTCGCGCGTGGCCGATCGCTCGGCTTCGCCGACCGAGCCCGGGCTGCTGGCCGCGGTCAAGGGCCTGATCGCCACCGCGATCGGCGCCGCGGAAACGCGCCTGGCGATTTTCGGCACCGAGCTGGAGGAGGAGCGCCAGCGCCTCCTCACGCTGATCTTCTGGGTGGCGCTGTTCCTGTTCGTGCTGTTCCTCGGCATCGTGCTGCTCACGATTCTCGTCGTGGTCGTATTCTGGGACACGCAGCGCGTGCTGGTGCTCGGCGTCCTGACCGGCCTGTTTCTCGGCGCCGCGGTGATGATCGGGCTGGGGCTGTGGGCGTGGATACGCACGGCGCCGCGGCCGTTCCAGGTCACCGTGGGCGAGCTGGCCCGGGACCGCGAGCGGATCGGCCCCTGACGTGAAGACCGCGCTCGAGCGCAGGCAGCAGCTGCTGGCGCAGGCCGCGCGGGAGCGCGACCGGCTGGCCGCGGAGCTGGACCGCTATCGGCCCCTGGCGACCCTCGCGGACGACCTGATCCGCATCGGCCGCGGCCTGGCGGCCCATCCGGAGTGGGTCGTCGGCGCGGTGGTGGCGGTCGCGGTGATCAGGCCCCGCGTGGTGCTGCGCCTCGCGGGCCGGGCCTGGGTCGCGTGGCGTGCGATCCGCACCGTGAGGAGCTTCCTGCAGCGCGTCTAGGGAACGCGGGGGGCAGAGCCTCGGGGGCGGCCCGGCGCCGCCGTCCGTGCCCCGCCCGGCGCCTCGGCGGACCCCCACCGCGGGCGCGCCCCATGCGGGCTCGTGTCCACCCCGATTTTTTTGATGCTTAAGCTTGATTTGTAACAGGTTTTCGTTCACGATTGCGACCCTTCGGGCGGCTCCGCGCACCGCCCCCGGAAAAAGGCGTTCAAAGTGAAAAGAGACCTCGTATCCACCTGGACCGCAGCGGAGGCCGCGGAGCTCTACGGCATCCGCACCTGGGGCGCCGGTTACTTCGACCTCGGCGACGACGGCACGGTGCAGGTGACCGTGCCGTTCGACGGCAAGCGCGTCGGCGTGAGCCTCATGAGCATCATCGCCGCCATGCAGCAGCGCGGCGTGCAGATGCCGGCGCTCCTGCGGGTGGAGAACATCCTCGACGCCCAGATCGCGGTGCTGAACGAGAGCTTCCGCGCCGCCATGCGGACGCTCGGCTACCGCGGCAGCTATCGCGGCGTGTTCCCGATCAAGGTCAACCAGCAGTGCCAGGTGATCGGCGAGATCGCCCGGTTCGGCGCCGGCTACGGCCATGGCCTCGAGGCCGGCAGCAAGGCCGAGCTGCTGATCGCGCTCGCCAGCCTCGACCCCGACTCGGGCTACATCGTCTGCAACGGCTACAAGGACGCCGAGTTCATCAGCCTCGGGCTACAGGCGCTCAAGCTCGGCTACAAGGTTTTTTTCGTCATCGAGACGCCCACCGAGCTGCCGATCATCCTGCAGGAGAGCCGGCGCCTCGACATCCGGCCGATGCTGGGCGTGCGGGTCAAGCTCGCTTCCCGCGTCGGCGGCTACTGGAACGAATCGAGCGGCGACCGCAGCATCTTCGGGCTCACCACCGGCCAGCTGGTGGACGTCATCGACGGCCTGCGCGAAGGCGGCATGCTGGACTGCCTGCAGCTCCTTCACTACCACCTGGGCTCGCAGGTGCCCAACATCCGCGACATCCGCGCCAGCGTGCTGGAGGCGTGCCGCTACTACGCCGATCTGGTCAAGGAGGGGGCCGCGATGGGCTACCTCGACCTCGGCGGCGGCCTGGCGGTGGACTATGACGGCTCCCAGACCAACTACGAGTACAGCAAGAACTACTCGCTCGACGAATACGCCTCGGACATGGTGGAGACCATCATGACGACGCTGGACCCGGAGGGCATCGAGCATCCTGTCATCATCACCGAGTCGGGCCGCGCCACGGTGGCGTACTCGTCGATCCTGCTGTTCAACATCCTCGACGTGACCCGCTTCGAGCCGGGCGAGGTGCCGGAGGCCGAGGACGACGAGCCCGAGATCATCGGCAACCTGCGCGAGACGCTGCGCACGGTCAACCCGAAGAACCTGCAGGAGAGCTACAACGACGCCGTGTTCTACCGCGAGGAGACGCGCGAGCTGTTCAAGCGCGGGCAGATCCGCCTGCGCGAGCTGTCCCTGGCGGAGAACATCTTCCTCGAGATCGTGCGCGCCGTCGTGCGCGAGCTGCAGGGCGCCAAGCGCATTCCCAAGGGGCTCGAGGAGCTGGAGGACATGCTCTCCGACGTCTACTACGGCAACTTCTCGGTGTTCCAGTCGCTGCCGGACGTGTGGGCGATCGAGCAGATCTTCCCGGTGATGCCGGTGCACCGGCTCAACGAAGCGCCGACGCGGCAGGCCATCATCGCCGACATCACCTGCGACTCGGACGGCAAGATCGACCACTTCATCGGCACCCGCGGCATCAACAAGACCCTGCCGGTGCACGCGCTCAACAACGGCGACGCCTATTACATGGGCGTGTTCCTGGTGGGCGCGTACCAGGAGACGCTGGGCGACCTGCACAACCTGATGGGCGACACCAACGTCGTCAGCATCCGCATCAACGAGGACGGCACGTTCGACCTGGTGCACGAGCTCGACGGCGACAGCATCGCCGACGTGCTGAGCTACGTCGAGTACCAGCCGCAGCAGCTGTTCGAGCAGTTCCGCACCACGGCCGAGCAGGCGGTGCGCAAGGGCCGCATCACGCCGACGCAGCGCCAGGCGATCCTGGACGAGTTCTCGGCAAGCCTGCGCGGCTA
>CAZGTK010000224.1:0-4889 GCA_964528415.1 uncultured Burkholderiales bacterium
AGTGCAGAAGTACCTATCGCTGTCGGGACACGTCTACACGCCGGCCTACGTCACGGTCGGCAAGAAGAAGTGGGATGGCCTGCCGGCTGACGTGCGCAAGATCCTCGAAGACACCGCCAAGGAGACGCAGGCGTTCGTATACGAGACTGCGGCCAAGGCCGAGACCGATCTGCTGGAGAAGCTCAAGGCCGCCGGCATGCAGGTCAACACGCCCAACAAGGACGCCTTCATCGCCGCCAGCAAGCCCGTCTACGACGAGTTCGGCGGCGAGGTCAAGGGCGCGAAGGAGATGATCGACAAGGCCATCGCGCTGGGCAAGTAAGCTCGCGCGCCGCCGGGGCCGTCCCGCGGGGGCGGCCCCGGCCGTCCACACCCGGGAGAGCAAATGGAGCTGGCGAAGCTGCGCCGGACGTTCGAGCGCCTGATGGAGCTCGTCGTCATCCTGCTGATGGTGGCGCTTGCCGTGGTGGTGACGCTGGGCGTCGTCTACCGCAAGTTCGGCGTGTCGCTGGTCTGGTACGACGAAATCGCGTCCGTGCTGCTGGCGTGGATCACGTACTACGGCGCCGCGCTGGCGGCCATGAAGCGCGCCCACATCGGCTTTCCCGGCCTCGTCGACAGCCTGCCGCGCGTTCCGCGGGTGGCAGCGACGCTGGTGGCCGAGGGTTTCGTCATCGGCTTCTTCGTCCTGCTGGCCTGGGTCGGCTACGGGGTGCTCGAAGTGCTGGCGACCGACTTCCTGGTCAGCCTGCCCGAGGTGTCGGTCAAGTACACCCAATCGGTGATTCCGATCGGCGCCGCGCTGTTCGTCGTCGCCGAGCTGCTGATCCTGCCGGACGTGCTGCGGGAGGCGATCGAGGCCGACGCCCCGGCGGGGCGCAGCGAGGTGAACCCGTAATGGCGATCCTGCTGCTGGTGCTGTGCGTCCTGGCGCTGGTGCTCATCAACGTGCCCATTGCCGTGGCGCTGGGCGTCGTCGCCACCGCCGCCATCGTCGCCAGCCAGGGCGTCGAGTCGCTGCCCAACCTGGCGATCGTGATGTACAACGGCGCCACCAACTTCCCGCTGATCGCGATTCCGCTGTTCATCCTGGCGGGCGCGATCATGAACACCAGCGGCATCTCGCGCCGCCTGATCGCCTTCGCCTCCGCGCTGCTGGGCTTCATCCGCGGCGGCCTGGCGATGGTGAACGTCGGCACCTCGCTCTTCTTCGCCGAGATATCGGGATCCGCCGTGGCGGACGTCGCCGCGCTCGGCTCGGTGCTGATGCCGGCGATGAAGCGCAAGGGCTACCCCGGCCCGTTCACCGCGGCCATCACCTCGTCCTCGGCCTCGCTTGCCATCATCATCCCGCCGTCGATCCCGATGATCCTCTACGCGGTGATGTCCGGCTCGTCGGTGGTGCAGCTGTTCGTTGCCGGAATCGTCCCCGGCGTCCTCGGCGGCCTGCTGATGATGGGGCTGTGCTACTACTATGCGCGCAAGCACAACTGGCCCGTCGAGGAGGCGTTCCAGCTCAAGCGCCTGTGGGCCACCTTCAAGGACGCGGCGCTCGCGTTTCTCCTGCCGCTCATCATCCTCGGCGGCATTTTCGGCGGCGTCGTCACCGCCACCGAAGGCGCCGGCCTGGCGGTGGTGGCGGCGATCGGCATCGCCATCGCTTACCGCGAGATCGACTGGAAGGAGCTCGTGCGCACCATCGTCGATGGCGGCGTGCAGACGGCCGTGGTGATGCTGCTGGTGGCCTCCTCGGCGCTGCTCGGCGTCTACCTGACCGAGGCCCAGGTGCCGCAGAAGCTGGCCCAGTGGATCTCCCAGCTGACCACCAACAAGTGGTTCGTGCTGCTGCTGCTCAACGTCTTCTTCCTGCTGATCGGGCTTTTCCTGCACTCGGCCGCGGCGATCATCCTGGTGGTGCCCATCGTCATGCCGGTGGTAAACGCCGTCGGCATCGATCCGGTCCACTTCGGCCTGGTGGTCACGCTCAACCTGGCGATCGGCCAGCAGACGCCGCCGGTCGCGAGCGTGCTGATGACGGCGTGCTCGATCGCCAAGGAGAACATCTGGGACGTGACCCGCGCCAACGTGCCGTTCATCGGCGTATTGGTGGGCGTGCTGCTGCTGGTGACGTACGTGCCGGCGATCCCGCTGGCGCTGGTGAACCTGTTCTACCGCTAGGGGACGCCAACCGATGAGCGACCACATCCTGACCCTGCGCGACGGCGCCATCGCGACGGTGGTCCTGAACCGGCCGGAGAAGCTCAACGCCATGACCAAGGGCATGTGGCAGCGCCTCGGCGAGGCCATGCGCGAGCTGGGCGCCGACGCGTCGGTGCGCTGCGTCGTGCTGCGCGGCGCCGGCCACAAGGCGTTCTCGCCCGGCAACGACATCGGCGAGTTCGAGACCGAGCGCTCCGACTTCGCGCAGGGCAAGGCCTACGGCCGCGTGCTGCACGCCGCGCTGTCCGCGATCAGCGAGTGTCCCGCGCCGACGGTGGCGATGATCCACGGCGTCTGCGTCGGCGGCGGGCTCGAGATCGCGGGCCTGTGCGACATCCGCATCTGCGGCGAGGCGAGCCGCTTCGGCGTGCCGATCAACCGCCTCGGCCTGGTCATGGCGCACGCCGAGATCCGCGCGCTGCTCAAGCTGGCGGGCCGCGCCACGGCGCTCGAGATCCTGCTCGAGGGGCGCGTCTTCGACGCAGCGGAAGCGAAGGACAAGCGGCTGGTGCACCGCGTGGTGCCGGACGACCAGGTCGAGGCGGAGGCCTACGCCGTTGCGCGGCGCATCGCCGACGGCGCGCCGCTGGTGGCGCGCTGGCACAAGCAGTTCATCCGTCGGCTGGAGCGGGGCGGCGAGCTGACCGAGGCGGAGCTCGACGAGGGCTTCCGCTGCTACGACACCGAGGATTTCCGGATCGGCTACCGGGCGTTCCTCGCCAAGCAGAAGCCGGAGTTCCAAGGGCGGTGACGGTCCATGAGGAACGGGCAATGGGTGATGCGGAATGGGCAATGGGTGATGGGAAGCGGGGAATGCGAAACGGGCAATGGGAAATGCGCGATGGGCAATGGGGAATGGGCGACAATCGGTCTCGCCCATTCCCCATTCCCCCTTGCCGATTACCATGACCATGACTGAGAAACCCTACGGCCCGCTCGCGGGCGTCAAGGTCCTGGAGCTCGCCCAGATCATGGCCGGGCCCACGACCGGCATGCTGCTGGCCGACATGGGCGCCGACGTGATCAAGGTGGAGAAGATCCCGGGCGGCGACGACACCCGCAGCTACAGCGAGCCGACGGTGAACGGCGAGGCGGCGCCGTTCATGGTGATGAACCGCAACAAGCGTTCCATCGCCGTCAACCTGAAGAAGCCCGGCGGTGTCGAGGTGGTGAGGCGGCTCGCGGCGGGCGCCGACGTGCTCACCGAGAACTACCGCAAGGGCACGATGGAGAAGCTGGGGCTCGGTTACGACACGCTGCAAGCGATCAACCCTGCGTTGATCTATTGCTCGATCTCCGGCTACGGGCGCACCGGACCCTACGCCGACAAGGGCGGGTTCGACCTGATCGCCCAGGGCGTGTCCGGGCTCATGAGCGTCACCGGCCGGCCGGGCGAGGAGCCGATCAAGACCGGCAGCCCGATCGCCGACATCAACGCCGGCATTCTGGCCGCGCTCGGCATCGTCTCGGCGTACGTGCATCGGCTCAGGACCGGCGCGGGCCAGCTGGTGGACACGTCGCTCATGGAGGCGGGCATCCAGCAGACGTACTGGCATGCGGCGATCTATTTCGCCACGGGCGTCTCGCCGCAGCCGACCGGCTCGGCGCACCTCCTGACGGCGCCCTACCAGGCCTTCCCGACGCGCGACGGCTGGATCAACGTCGGCGGGGCGAACCAGTCCAACTGGGAGCGCATCGCGCGGCTGGTGGGCGGCGCGCAGCTGGTGGAGGACCCGCGGTTTCGCACCAACGCCGAGCGCATGCAGAACCGGGCCGAGCTGGCGGAGCTGCTGGGGGAACTGTTCCGCAAGCGCACGACGCGCGAGTGGATCGCGGAGCTGGATGCGGCCGGCGTCCCGGCGGGACCCGTGAACACGATCGCCGACATGGTGAACGACCCGCAGACGAAGGCGCGCGAGATGGTCGTGGACCTGCAGCACCCGCGGGCCGGCGCGACGCGGGCGATCGGGCTGCCGATCAAGTTCTCCGCGACTCCCGGCAAGGTCTCCCGGCCATCGCCGCTGTACGGGCAGCACACCCGGGAGGTCCTGCGCGAGCACGGCTACGCGGACGGCGAAATTGACGCGCTGCACCGTGACGGCGCGGTGATCTGCGGCGATCATTGATGCGACGCGCGGGCTTGACCTTGCGCATTGACGAGGCCGGGACCATCCCAGACAATTGGCCCGGCTCGCACAGAGCGGGCTCTGCGCCTGATAAGCGACGAGTGCGCGACGATCGATCGCGCGCCGCATTCGAGGAGACCTCCACCATGCTCCGCTGCCGATGCACGCGGGCCTGAACGACGGGCCCATGGACGCCGTCACGGCGCCGCAGGCAACGTCGGCCCCGAGGCTGCATTCCCACGTCGGCGACGTCTTGCTCGACGTGCAGAACCTGCACGTCCATTTCGTCACCACGCGCGGCGTCGTGCGCGCGGTGGAAGGCATCTCCTACCAGGTGCGCCAGGGCGAAGTGGTGGCGCTGGTGGGCGAGTCGGGCTGCGGCAAGTCCGTGTCCGCGCTCGCCGTGATGCGCCTGCTGGCCAAGCCCACCGGCCACATCGTCGGCGGCCGAATCCTGTTCGAGGGCCGCGATCTGCTGCGGCTCAGCGAGGACGAGATGCGCGCCATCCGCGGCCGCGACATCTCGATGATCTTCCAGGAGCC
>CAZGTK010000225.1:0-4886 GCA_964528415.1 uncultured Burkholderiales bacterium
CTGGTCGAAGGTGTCGGACGCGATGCCGGAGGCGTCGTACCAGCCCTGCAGGAACTTGTTCCAGTACGGAATGCTTTCCTTCTCGAGGCTGAACACGACCTTGTCGATGAACGGCATCATCCGGCCGGCGTCGGCGAGCAGCCCGGCGGCGGCATCGCCGGGCTCGCCCTCGCCCGGGTACGGCTCGCCCGGAAAGTTGGGGTTGCGCTCGAGGATCATGCGCCGGTTGGGATTGTTCTCGGTCAGCATGTAGGGCCCGCTGCCCACCGGGTACCAGTCGAGCGTGATGTTGTTCTGCGCCATGCCGGGCTGCGCGTAAAACCGGTCCGCCTCGACGGGCACCGGCGAGAAGAACGGCATCGCCAGCCAGAACACGAACTGCCGGTACTTGCCCTTGACCCGGATACGGTAGGTGTAGCGGTCGACCACGTCGACCCCGGCAAGCGGCGCCTGGTACAGGTCGACGAAATCGCGCCCCGGCCCCGGGTGCGCCTTGCGCAGCGCCTCCGCGTAGTCCTTGAGGCCGACGATGTGCTGGCTCATTAGGCCCAGGATCGGCGAGTGCAGCCGCGGGTGCGCGAGGCGCCGGATCTGGTACGCGTAGTCCTCCGCCGTGACCTCGCGCGTGCCGGTGTGCTCGAAATCGGCGAGCCGGCTGCGCCCGCGCAGGTCGGCGGGCGCGAGACCCAGATAGCGTGGCTTGCCCGAGGCATCCAGCGCGAACGCCGGATGCGGCTGGTAGCGCAATCCCGGCCGGATGCGGATCTCGTAGACGCTCTCCGCCACCTGTGACGCGTCGGCGTCGCCAGGCAGCCGCCGGCCCGCGGCGTCGAAGTACGCCGGCACCGGCACCTGCTCGGCGGCGAACGGGATCAGCTCGAACGGCCGCTTGAAGTAGTGATACTGCAGCGGCGGCTGGTAGATGTTGGCGATGAAGACGAACTCGTTCTCGGCGTACGCCTGCACCGGATCGAGATGCTTGGGCCGCTCCGAAAAGGACGAGTAGAGGATGTTCTGGCCCGACTGCGACGCCGGGTACGGATTGTTCCAGGGCGGGCTGCCGCAGCCGGTCGCGGCCAGCGCCAGCAGCAGCGGCAGCGCGCGGCGGGCGAGGAGTCTCACGGCGTCCGAGTGTAGCCCAAATCCCCTGGCGCGTCAGCGCGGCGCGGCGCGCGGGGCCGCGCGGCGGACTTGGCTATAATCGGGCGGTCTGGCACGGCCCCGCGGCCGCCGCCCGGCCAAACGACAACTGCCAAAGGACTGCGACGATGGGATTTCTTGCCGGCAAGCGCATGCTGATCTGCGGCCTCCTGAGCCAGCGCTCGATCGCCTACGGCATCGCCGAGGCGATGAAGCGCGAGGGCGCCGAGCTGGCGTTCACCTACCAGAGCGACAGCGTGCGCGGCCGGGTCGAGCCGCTGGCGCAGCAACTCGGCTCGGAGCTCGTGTTTCCGTGCGACGTCGGCAGCGACGACGAGATCGACCGGCTGTTCGCCGACCTCGGCGCGCGCTGGGACGGGCTCGACGGCATCGTGCACTCGATCGCGTTCGCCCCGCGCGAGGCGCTGGCGGGCGACTACCTGGATACCGTGAGCCGCGAGGCGTTCCGCGTCGCCCACGACGTCTCCAGCTACAGCTTCGCCGCGCTGGCCAAGGCCGGCCGGCCGCTGATGGCGGGCCGCCGCGGCGCGCTGCTGACGCTCTCCTACCTGGGCGCGGTGCGGGCGATGCCGAACTACAACGTGATGGGCGTGGCGAAGGCGAGCCTCGAGGCCAACGTGCGCTTCATGGCGCTGTCGCTCGGCGCCCAGGGCGTGCGCGTCAACGCGATCTCGGCGGGACCGATCAAGACGCTGGCCGCGGCGGGCATCTCGGGGTTCAGCAAGCTGCTGCACGCGGCGGAGGAGTGGTCGCCGCTCAAGCGCAACGTCACGATCGAGGAGGTGGGCAACGTGGCCGCGTTCCTCTGCAGCGACCTCGCCAGCGGCATCACCGGCGAGACGATTTACGTCGACGCCGGCTTCAACATCACCGCCTTCAGCGACGTCGGCTGACGCCGCTCACTGGGACGGCGTCAGCGCCTTCTGGTTGACCTCGATCTTGGCGTCGCGCCGCACCGCCGCCAGGAACGCGGCGTACTCCTGCTGGCCCAGCATGCGCGAGAGCTGCGCCGCGTAGGCGGCGCGCTTGGCCTCGTCGGCCGGGTCGGCATCGACGATGCCGCTGACGCGGTAGACGGTGTAGCCCGTGGCGCCCTCGGCGCCGACGTACACGGGCAAGGACGCCTTCTCCGCCTGGAAGATCTGGCGCAGCGCGGCGGGCGGCACGCCGGCCGCCTGCTGGCGGCTGACGAGCGAGGGGCCGGTCCACTCGAGCTTGGCCGACTCGCCCTTGCGCAGTTTTTCCAGCAGCGCGGCGCCCTCCTGGGCGGCCAGCGCCGCGGCCTTCTCGCGCTTCAGGCGCGCGACGATCTGCCGCTTGACCTCGTCGAACGGCTTGCGCGCCGCCGGCGTGTGCTCGGTCACGCGCGCGGCCACCAGCGTGTTGGGCGCCACCTCGATCGCCTCGGTATTGCGCTTGTCCTTCACCGCGGCGTCGGCGAACAGCGCGTCCAGCAGGCGCGGGTTCACCGGGAACGGCGCGTTCTCGCCGCTGCGCGTGATCCAGCCGCTCGATTGCACCGTCAGGCCCAGCGCGTCGGCGGCCGGCTGCAGGCTCTCCGGCTGCTCGTAGACCAGGTTGGCGAGATTCTCGGCCGCTTCCGCCAGCCGGCGCGCCGCCTTCTGCGCCCGCACCGCCCTCAGCACGTCCGCGCGCGCCTGCTCGAACCCGGGCACCGTGCTCGGCTTGATCGCGTCGAGCTTGATCACGTGATAGCCGAACTCGGTCTCGACCGGTCCGCGGATCTCGCCCTCCGCCATCGCGAACACCGCGTCGTCGAAGGGCTTCACCATCATCCCGCGGCGGAACGAACCCAGGTCGCCGCCGCTGCCGGCGGAGCCGGGGTCCTGGCTGTGGGCCTTCGCCAGCTCCGCGAAGCGCGCCGGCTCCTTCTTCGCCTGCGTCGCCAGGTCCTCGGCCTTCGCGCGTGCCTTCGCGCGCTCCTGCTCGCCGCTCCCGGCCGGGACCGTGACGAGGATGTGGCTCGCCTTGCGCTCCTCGGGCACGCCGAACTCGCCGCGATGGGCGTCGAAATAGGCCTTCAGCTCGTCGTCGCCGACCTCGATCCTGCCCGCCAGCGCATCCGCCGACAGCACCAGGTAGTCCACCCGCACCTGCTCAGGAACGCGGAATTCCTCGGTGCGGCTCTCGTAATAGGCCTTCGCCTCGCCGTCGTCCACGCTCGTCCGGTCGAGAAAGCTCTCCGCCGGGATGCTCGCGCGGCTGATCTCCCGCTTCTGCTCCAGCACCGCCACCAGCCGGTCCACCATGGGCTGCGTGACGAAGTCCTGCGACAGGTAAGGATCGGCCAGCTGACGCACCTTGAGCTCCTGGCGCAGCTGCTCCTCGAACATGATCGGCGTCATGCCCTGCTGGCGCAGCAGCGCCTCGTAGCGTTCCTGGGAGAACTGGCCGTCTCGCTGGAACGCCTCGATCTGCCGGATCACGTCGGCAAGCTGCGCGTCGGGAACGGCGAACCCGAGGCTGGCGGCGCGCTCGACGAGCAGGCGCTGCTGGATCAGGTTGTCCAGCACGCCGCGGCGCAGTTCCGGGTTGTCCAGCGTCGCCGCGTCGACCGAGCCCAGCACCTGCCGGAGCTGATCCTGCTGCCGGCGCAGCGCGTCCTCGAACTCGCGCTGGGTGATCGTGGAGCCGTTGACTTCCGCCACGCCGGCGGTGGCCCCGCCGGCGCGGTAGGACTCGACGCCCCAGAGGGCGAAGGCCGCGATGATCAGGCCGAGGATGACCTGGACGAGAAGTTTGCTGTTGCGGACGTAATCGAACATGGGCGTCGTGGCCGCGCGCATTCGCCGGTTCGCGGCGGCGCGGCGGCGCCTGCAAAAAAGGCGAACTCGCGTTCGCCTTGGCTTAGAACTTGGCGGAGTGGACGGGACTCGAACCCGCGACCCCCGGCGTGACAGGCCGGTATTCTAACCAACTGAACTACCACTCCCCTCGAACCCGAAACCGCTGGTGCTGGTGGGTGCTGAGAGGTTCGAACTCCCGACTTTCGCCTTGTAAGGGCGACGCTCTACCAGCTGAGCTAAGCACCCAGGGGCGACCGGGCGCCCTCGTAAAGGCCGGCATGATACCGCAACTGCCGGGACCGTGCCAGCCGGCGCCCGGGCCGGCCGGGTCAGTGCTTGATCACCGCGGGGGTCGCTTCGCCCTCGACCTTGCCGGGCAGGGATTCCACGTCCTCGCCCTCCGGCAGCGGCGCCGGCTTGCGCTCGAGCGCCGTGTCCAGCACCTGCTCGATCCAGCGCACCGGCTGGATGTCCAGCCGGTTCTTGATGTTGTCGGGAATCTCCGCCAGATCCTTCACGTTCTCCTGCGGGATCAGCACGATCTTGACCCCGGCGCGGTGGGCCGCCAGCAGCTTTTCCTTGAGGCCGCCGATCGGCAGCACCTCGCCGCGCAGCGTGATCTCGCCCGTCATCGCCACGTCGGAGCGCACCGGGATGCCGGTCAGCGATGACACCAGCGCCGTGCAGATGCCGATGCCCGCGCTGGGACCGTCCTTTGGCGTGGCCCCTTCCGGCAGGTGCACGTGGATGTCGGTCTTCTGGTAGAAATCCTCGCCGATGCCCAGCTTGCGCGCCCGATTGCGCACCACCGACAGCGCCGCCTGGATCGACACGGTCCTCACTTCGCCCAGTTTGCCGGTCGTCATGGTCTTGCCCTTGCCGGGCAGCACTACGGTCTCGATCGTGAGCAACTCGCCG
>CAZGTK010000226.1:0-4846 GCA_964528415.1 uncultured Burkholderiales bacterium
GGAGTTCCCGGAGAAGATCGGCGGCGAGCAGCTCGCGCTGATCAAGGACGCGGCGGGCGTCACCGAGTATCTGCTGCCGCCGCTGCCGAACACGCTCTACACGCGCGACACCACCTGCTGGATCTACGGCGGCGTCACGCTCAACCCGCTGTACTGGCCGGCGCGGCACGAGGAGACCATCCTCACCACCGCGATCTACAAGTTCCACCCGGACTTCGCCGGCAAGGTGAACGTCTGGTGGGGCGACCCGACCCAGGACCACGGTCTTGCCACCGTCGAGGGCGGCGACGTGATGCCGGTGGGCAAGGGCATCGTCCTGATCGGCATGAGCGAGCGGACCTCGCGCCAGGGGATCAGCCAGCTCGCCGCGACGCTGTTCAAGAAAGGCGCGGCCGAGCGCGTGATCGTCGCCGCGATGCCCAAGATCCGCGCCGCGATGCACCTCGACACCGTATTCACCTTCGCCGACCGGGACTGCGTGCTGGTGGCCCCGGACTTCATGGCCCAGACGCGCACCTTCTCCTACCGGCCCAGCAGCCACCCGAGCGGCGTCGAGCTGCACGCCGACAAGGGGGCGTTCACCGACGTGGTGGCCCAGGCGCTGGGCATCAAGAAGATGCGCGTGATCGAAGCCGGCGACACCGATTACCAGCGCGAGCGCACGCAGTGGGACAGCGGCGCCAACCTGGTGTGCGCCTCGCCGGGCGTGGTCTACGCCTACGACCGCAACGTCTACACCAACACGCTGCTGCGCAAGGCGGGCATCGAGGTGATCACCATCGTCGGCGCCGAGCTGGGCCGCGGCCGCGGCGGCGGCCACTGCATGACCTGCCCGATCATCCGCGATCCGGTAGACTTCTGATCCGTTGGTTTCGGGCGCGGTCCGCAGCGTTGGCGGCCCGCGCCGCCGCGTCCCGCCGGGCGCGGTCACCGTCACGACGATCAAGGAAGGTTTCCGTGCGCTCCCGCTCTGAATTTGGGCAACGTGCCCTGACTCCGCCCGCGGCGCTGCTCGCCGCTCTTGCCATCCCCTTCCTGCTGGCCGCGTGCGGCCAGGCGCCCGAGCCGCCGGCGCCGGAGATCCGCCCGGTGCGCATCATCTCGGTGGAGAAAAGCGGCGGCGGCGACGTCGTTTCGCTGACCGGAACGGTCCAGGCGCAGACCGACGTCAACCTCGCGTTCCGCATCGACGGCCGCATGGTCGAGCGGCTGGTGAACCTTGGCGATGCGGTCAAGGCCGGGCAGGTGGTGGCCCGTCTCAACCCGGACACCGAGCGCAGCGCGCTGCAGGCGGCGCGCGCCGACCTGGTCGCGGCGCAGGGGCAGCTGGTGGAGGCGCGCAACAACTTCAACCGCCAGCAGCGGCTGCTGGAGCAGGGTTTCATCTCGAAGGCGGCGTTCGACGGCGTGGCGCAGACGCTGCAGACGGCGCAGTCGCGGGTGACCGCTTCCCAGGCCCAGGTGGCGATCGCCGAGAACCGGCTCGGCTACACGGAGCTCAGGTCGGACGCCCCCGGCGTCGTGACCCGGGTCGGCGCCGAGCCGGGCGAGGTGGTGGCCGCCGGGCGCATGGTGGTGGAGATGGCGCGCGACGACGGGCGCGACGCCGTGTTCGACGTGCCTCCCCGGCTCAAGGACGCGGCGCCGGCGAACCCCGAGATCACGGTCGCGCTGACCACCGATCCCAAGGTGGTCGCGCAGGGTCGCGTGCGCGAGGTCTCCCCGCGCGCCGACCCGGTCACCGGGACCTTCAAGGTCCGGGTCGGCCTGATCGACCCGCCCGCCGGCCTGCGCCTCGGGAGCACGGTCACCGGCCGGATGCGCATCGACGGCGTCGCCGGCATGGAAATCCCGGCCACGGCGCTGATCCAGTCCCAGGGCCAGGCGGCGGTCTGGGTCGTGGATCCGGCAACGCAGACGGTATCGTTGCGCAACATCGGCGTGGCAAAGTTCGACCCGGCGATCGTCGTCGTCTCGGACGGGCTGCTGGCGGGTGACCTCGTCGTCACCGCCGGCGTGCACGCATTGCGTCCCGGCCAGAAGGTGCGTCTGCTCGGGGCCCAGCAGTGATCGGCCCCAACCTGTCCGAATGGGCGATCAAGCGCCGGTCGCTGATCGTCTTCTTCATGATCGCGGCGGTGGTGGCGGGGTCGCTGTCGTTCCTGCGGCTCGGCCGCGGCGAGGATCCCGCGTTCACGTTCCGCACCATGGTCGTGTTCGCGGCGTGGCCTGGCGCGACGGTGGAAGAAACGCTGCTGCAGGTCACCGAGCGCATCGAGCGCAAATTGCAGGAGACGCGCCACCTGGACCGCGTGCGCAGCTACACGACCGCCGGGGTCACGACGATTTTCGTCGACCTGCTGCAGTCGACGCCGCCGGAGGAGGTTCCCGGCGTCTGGCAGCAGGTGCGCAACAACATCGGCGACATCCGCGGCACGCTGCCCGCCGGCGTGATCGGCCCCGGCTTCAACGACGACTTCGGCGACACCTACGGCATCATCTACGCCTTCACCTCGGACGGCTTCGGCCAGCGCGCGCTGCGCGACGCGGTCGAGGACATCCGTTCGCGCCTGCTGCTGGTGCCGGACGTGTCCAAGATCGAGATCCTCGGCGCCCAGGACGAGCAGATCTTCCTCGAGTTCTCCACCGCGCGGCTCGCCGGCCTCGGCCTCACCTACCCGGCGCTGCTCGCCGCGCTGCAGACCCAGAACATCGTGCGGCCGTCCGGCGTCGTGCAGACGGGCGAGGAGCGGATCTTCCTGCGGGTATCCGGCGCGTTCGAGTCGGAGGCGGACATCCGCGAGGTCAACTTCGTCGTCGGCGAGCGCATCATCCCGCTGCGCGAGATCGCCACCGTGCGGCGAGGCTACTCCGACCCGCCGCAGCCGCTGTTCCACGTCAACGGCAAGCCCGCTCTCGGCCTCGCGATCGCGATGCGCGACGGCGGCGACATCCTGGCGCTGGGCGCCAACCTGAAGCGCGAGATGGCGGCCATCACCGCGAACCTGCCGATCGGCATCGAGCCTGCGCTGGTCGCCGACCAGGCCGTGACCGTGGACCTCGCCATCAACGACTTCATGACTTCGCTGTGGCAGGCCATCCTCATCATCCTGGCCGCCAGCTTCGTCGCGCTGGGCCTGCGCCCGGGCACGGTGGTGGCGCTGGCGATCCCGCTCACGCTGGCGGCGGTGTTCGCCGTGATGGAGGTCGCCCACATCGACCTGCACCGCATCTCGCTCGGCGCGCTCATCATCGCGCTGACGCTGCTGGTGGACGACGCCATGACCACGGTGGACGCGATGCTGCGTCGCCTCGCGGCCGGCGACACTAAGGAGGCGGCCGCCACCTTCGCCTACCGCACGCTGGCGGCGCCGATGCTGGCCGGCACGCTGATCACGATCGCCGGCTTCGTGCCGATCGGCTTCGCGCGCAGCTCGGCCGGCGAGTACACCTTCTCGATCTTCGCCGTGGTCGGCATCGCGCTGATCGTCTCCTGGCTGGTGGCGGTGCTGTTCGCGCCGGTGATCGGCATGGCGATCCTGAAGACGCCGAAAGCCGCCGGCGGCGAGGCGAAGGAGGGCGCCGTGATGCGCGCCTACCGCGGTCTGCTGGTGACCGCGATGCGCGGCAAGTGGCTCACCATCGCGGTGACCATCGCCGCGTTCGCGGGCGCGATCTACCTGCTGCGCTTCGTGCCGCAGCAGTTCTTCCCCGCGTCCGACCGGCCGGAGCTGGTGGTGAATCTGACGCTGCGGCAGAACGCGTCGATTTTCGCCACCGAGGACACCGCGAAGCGCTTCGAGGCGGCGCTGGCCAAGGACCAGGATGTCGACCACTGGAGCACCTACATCGGCCGCGGCGCGATCCGCTTCTACCTGCCGCTCGACGTCCAGCTCGCCAACGACTTCTTCGCCCAGGCGGTCGTGGTGGCGAAGGA
Organism: uncultured Burkholderiales bacterium; assembly: GCA_964528415.1. Taxonomy (GTDB): domain Bacteria; phylum Pseudomonadota; class Gammaproteobacteria; order Burkholderiales; family UBA6910; genus DATIUV01. Next base: position 3,938 of record CAZGTK010000226.1, read on the forward strand.
CTTCGAGGCGCGCAAGCGCCTGGAGGTGCGGCTGGAGACGCTGCTTGAAGAGGAGTTCCCGGACGTCGTCGCGCGCGTGGCGCCGCTCGAGCTGGGGCCGCCGGTCGGCTGGCCGCTGCAGTGGCGCGTGAGCGGGCCCGACAAGGACGAGGTCACGCGCATCGCCCGCGAGGTGGCGCAGGTGATGGGGACGAGCCCCAACGCGCGCCACGTCAACTTCGACTGGATGGAGCCGGCGCGGCAGCTCAAGGTGGTGATCGACCAGGAGCAGGCGCGCCAGCTGGGCGTCAGCTCGGCCAGCATCGGCGCGGTGCTGAACGCGGCGATCACCGGCACGACGCTCACGCAGGTGCGTGACGATATCTACCTGGTGGACGTCGTTTTCCGGGCCGTCGGCGAGGAGCGCGCGGCGCTTTCGACGCTGCGCTCGCTGCAGGTGCCGATCCCCGGCGGGCGCACCGTGCCGATCACGCAGTTCGCCAGCTTCGAGTACGCGCAGGAGTATCCCCTGGTTTGGCGGCGCGACCGCGTGCCCACCCTCACGGTGCGCGCCGACACCATCCCCGGCGTGCTGCCCGACACGGTGGTGGCCGAGCTCGAGCCGCGCATCGCGGAGATGAACGCGAAACTGCCGGCCGGCTACCACATCGAGCTGGGCGGCATCGCCGAGGAAAGCGCGGTGTCGCAGGCGTCGGTGTTCGCGGTGGTGCCGCTGATGCTGCTCTTGATGCTGACGGTGTTGATGTTCCAGCTGCAGAGCTTCCGGCGGCTCGCCTGCATCCTGGCGGTGCTGCCGCTGGGCATCATCGGCGTCGTGCTGGCGCTGCTGGTATTCAACCGGCCGCTCGGCTTCGTCGCCATCCTCGGCATCCTGGCGCTGCTCGGCATGATCGCCAAGAACGCGGTGAT
>CAZGTK010000227.1:0-4833 GCA_964528415.1 uncultured Burkholderiales bacterium
TTGTCCGGCAGCTCGAGCTCGATGTCGCTGAACTTCTTGCGCGCCTGGTACCACGCCTCGAGCTGGTCCGCCTTGGAAGTGCCGCCGACCACGGTGATGGTCATGCCGCCGTAGCCCTGGCGGGCATACGTCTTCACCTTCTCGAAGTGGTCAAGCTGCTCGAACTTCTTCTCCATGCGGTTCAGCAGCTCGTCCTGGATCTGCTGCGCCGTCGCGCCGGGCCAGATCACGATCGCGGTCATGGACGGCACCGAGAAGTTCGGGTCCTCGAGCTGGCCGAGCTTCGTGAACGCGAGGACGCCGCCCCCGCCGATCACGATGATCAGGAAGAGCACGATGGCGCGATGCCCGAGCGCCCATTCGGTGAGGTTGAACGACTTCATCGGGCGGCCTGCTTCGATTCGACCCCGGCTGCAGCTTCGGGAATCGCGACCTTCAGGCCCGGCGCCATCTTCTGCACGCCCGCCGTCACGACTCTCTCTCCCGGAGGCAGGCCGGACACCAGGACTTCCTCGTTGCGGTAGCCGTGGACTTTCACCGGCAGCAGCTCCACCGTTCCTGCCTGCCCGCCTTCGGCCGGGCGAACGACCCATAGCGCAGGCTTGCCTTCGGCCTGGGTGATCGCGCTCGCCGGGATGACGGCCACTGGCGTCTCCCCGGCGATACGTTCGACGGTCAGCACGGCGGTCGCCCCGAGCGGCAGCTTCCGCGGCGTCACCGGCTTCAGGCGGGCGCGGTAGGTCCGGGTCTGCGGCGAGGCCTGCTGCGAAAGTTCGCGCAGCGCGACGTCGAACGTTTCCGCGGGCGCCGAGGCCAGCGCGGCCCTGTAGCGCGCCTTGGCGAAGGACGCGAAATCGCGCTCCGGCACGTCGACGACGATCTCGGGTTCGCCGTGGTCCGCGATCGCGACCACCGGCTGCCCCTCGGCGACGACCTGTCCCACTTCCGCTCGCACGGCCGTCACGACCCCGTTCTGCGATGCGCGCAGGACCGTGTAGCGCAGCCGGTTTCGGGCGAGATCGCGCTTCCTCGCCTCCGCCACCGCGGCCGCGCGGGCCTCCTGCGCGCGGCTGCGTGTCTGCTCGTCCTCGGAAGCGCTCACCGCGCCGTCCCCGACCAGATCCTGATTCCGGCGGCGGTCCGACTCGGCCTGTCGCGCCGCCGTCTCGGCGGCCAGCAGGCTCTGCTCCGCGGCCTCGACGGCAAGCCGGTAGTCGGTGTCGTCGAGCACGGCGAGGACGTCGCCTTCGCGCACCCGCTGGCCGACATCGACGTTTCGCCTGGCGATCTTGCCGCCGACGCGAAAGCCCTGGTCGACCTCATACCGCGACTGCACCGAGCCGGTGTAGCGGCTCGTCTGCATCGGCACGTCATAGCGGATCTCGGCGGTGCGAACGGGGCGAAGCGCCTCTGCGGGCGGCTCCTGCCGCCCGCATGCGGCGAGAATCACCGCGGCTGTTACACCGAAGAGCAACGCGGCATTCATGCGTTTCACGTCAATTCCTTTTCATCCCGATCCGTGGATCGACGGTCGGGCTCCCGGCCCGCACTCCCCGCCGCCCACTGGCGAGACCAACCGTAACTCCCGCCGGACGGCGAGTCGTCAGCATGGCGTCGGCGTTCGGTCGGAACCGCTCACGCCGGCGGCCAGTCCCCCAGCTCGGGGAAGCGCTTGCGCAGCCGCTCGATGACGTAGTCTTCGATCGCCGCCGTTTCCACCTGCCCGAGCGCGTCGACCGATTTCTTCCGTATCGCCAGATGGAGCATGAGCATCTTGTGCAGCTTTTCGAACGCCGCGGGATTGTCCGTCCCGCACACCAAAGCGTCCCGGCGCAGCACCCGCTCCATGACGGCCGGGTCGAGGATCCTCACCCGGCACAGCACCGCCAGCCTGGCGATCTCGCCGTCAAGCGCTTCGAGGTTTTCCGCCCACCAGGCGGGAGGAAGGTCCGGCTGCGCGGTCATGGTGCATGCCTCCGTCGCGGGAACCGCAGCTTCCGGGGTGGCCGCGCCGCGGCCGGGGCGGCTTGACACGGGATTGCCGGCGCCCGCCGGGGCGGCGTGCGTCCCGGAAAGTGCTTCGTTGTTACCTTAGGCGCGATCCGGCTGCGGGTCGTCAGCGAACGGTCGGGGTTCGGTCGGAACGCAGCCGCGGCGGATGACGGACTCGCCCCACGCCGGCGCAATCGAATCCCGCACCCATTCCCGCCACGTCTCGCCGCAAAGGGCGAGCACGACGGGCCCGACGAACACGCCGAGCAGCCCCAACACCTGGAAGCCGCCCAGCCTGCCAAGGAGAACCCACAGAAGATTGAGCTTCACCGCGCTGCCCACGAAGAGCGGGCGCACGACCTTGTCGCCGAGGAGGATCACCGCCCCTCCGGCCGCACCGTGCGCCGCCGGCCCCGCCCGGCTCGGTCGGGCCGCCGAGTTCCTCGTCGGAAAGCGCCTTCTTGGGGAAAAAAGAAACGCTGATAGATCGAGCGCGGCTCCAGCGCTCGGAACGCCGCATCGATTCTCGCCTTGTCGTCCGCACGGCTGAAGCGAATCGTGACACCGCCGACCGCCCTTGACGCTTTCATGCCGGCATCTTCACGCCGACCCGCTGCAATGTCGTCAGCGCAACGTCGGGATCCGGTCCGGATACCCCCTATTCGCGCGCCGGCTTACGCACGAGCAGCGCCCGCGCCCTGGCGACCGCAGGCGTATCGGCCGCTTCCGGCAGGCGGTCGACCAGCGCGGCCAGCGCGGTGCGGTCGGCCGGCGTCGCGCCTCCCGGTTCGCAAAGCGCGCTGAGCGCCATCAGTTCGAGCCACGGCGCTTCCTGCGCTCTGGCCTCCGCGATCGCCCGTCGCGCCTCCGCCCGGGCGGCGTCCGCATCACCGCGCCCGCGAGCGATGGCCGCCGCCAGCAGGAAGAGCTGCGGCAGATAGACACGCTCCGCGTGCGTCTCGGCGAACCGTAGCGCTTCATCGAGCTCCATTTGCGCCGCGTCCCAGTCCTCGGCGAGCACGAGCGCCTCCACCGCATAGCCCAGGTTCTCGCTCCCCCCGGCCAGCATGCCGAGCCTCACGCTTTCCTCGTACGCCTCGCGGATCCGGCGATGCCCCTCGCGCGGGCGGCCGGCGCAGGCGCCCGCCCAGCCGCCGAACCAGCCGGCTGCGCTGCGGCCCTGCGCGAGCGCGAACTCATCGACGAGCGCCTGCATGGCGTCGGCGAGGGCAGCCACCCGCTCGACGTTGCCCAGCCGCACCTCGCAGAGGGCATCGCACCAGATGGCGACCATCCGCGCCATCGGTTGCCCGATCCGGCGCGCGCGCGCGTGGGCTTCGCGGATGCGCTCGCGCGCCGTCGTGACCATCCCCAGGTGTAGCAGCTGGATTGCCAGCAGTCCGAGCAGCGTCACCTCGGGGTCGGTGACGAAGCTCTGCTCGGGCCGCGCCTGGAGCGATGCGAGGGCCGCAAGGCCCCGTTCGAGCCAGGCGCGGGCGGCTTTCGGCCGGCCCTGGAGCATGTGGACGTCGCCCTGGACGGTGCACACGCTCAACAGGAGAGCCGGATCGCCGGTCTCCGACGTAAGCGTCTGGACTCGGTCGGTGACGGCGAGCGCCTCGGCGTACTCCGCCCGAAGGCAAAGCGCGAAGCCGAGACCGTGCAGCAGCAGTCCGCGCATGGGATGTCCCGGGACCTCGCCCAGCAGCGCGTGGGCGCGTTGAAAGGCGCTCTTCGCTTCACGCGAGGTAATTCCGAACACATGTGCGGCGGCGACGCCCTGCAGCGTCGTCAGCGTGATCTCGAGCGCGTCGCGGTCGCCGTTCTGCGACGCGTGCGGCAGGATCGCCAGGGCGCGCTCGGCGTAGGCAAGGCACTCAGCCGGGCTCACGTGCGCCAGTGCGGCTTCGCCCGCCTCCGCAAAGTAACGCATTGCCGTCAGCGGCTCGCGCCCGCGCTCGAAGTGCATCGCGAGCTCGGAGGCGAGGACCGGCGCACCGGCGTCGCGCTCGCGCTCGAGCGCGGCGCCGACCTTCCGGTGGAGCTGCGCGCGGGTCGGGGCCGCGATCCGCTCGTAGAGGACCTGGCGGAACAGCGCGTGCCGGAAGGAATACGGCGGCCCCCGCGCATCGCTGCCCTCCTCCGCGCGCACGGCGGCCAGCCAGAGCTGTTGACGCGCGAGATCCTCGCACGCCTGCCCGACCCAGGCGGGGTCGCGCCCGAGCGCCCCGGCGACGGTGCCGATGCGAAACTCGGCGCCGCCGACCGCGGCCGCCGACAGCAGCAGGCGCTGCTCGTCCTCGAGCAAGGCGATGTAATGGTCGATGATCGCCGCCAGGTTCTCGGGAACCGCCATCCTCGCGACCCGCTCCGCCGCCCCGCGGCTTTCGCCGTCCGGCGCGGAGCGTGCCAAGACGTCGTTGACGAGTTGTGCCACGAACAGCGGCACCCCGTCGGTGCGCTCATGCACCGCTCGCACGAACCCCTCCTCGCGCGCAAACGCCGGCGAGAACTGCGCCAGGTAGTCGGCGACCTCGGTTTCCGAGAACGGGTCGAGGACCATCTCATCGCACAGTCCGTGAACGCGAAGCTCGCGCCGCAACGCGCTCAGCGGATGATCGGTCGCCACCACCTCCGCCAACCTGAAGCTCGACAGCCACATCAGGCGAGCGCCGCCCCGGCGCCGCGCCAGGTAGTCGATGAGCGCAATGGTGGCGCGGTCGCTCCAATGGAGGTCTTCGGTGACCAGCAGCAGCGGCCCGCGTTCGGTATAGCGATCGAGCAACTCGGCCATCTCGCGCAGCATGGCACCCGTGTGCGACTCCGCGCACTGCATGATGT
>CAZGTK010000228.1:0-4828 GCA_964528415.1 uncultured Burkholderiales bacterium
AGGAACGGCAAGTTCCGCGACCGGCGCGGCCATGTGCTCTTCATCGACGCGCGCAAGCTCGGCCGTATGGTGGACCGCACCCACCGCGAACTGACCGACGAGGATGTCGCGCGCATTGCCGGCACGTATCACGCCTGGCGCGGGGAGAAGGAGGCGGGCGAGTACGCCGATGTGCCCGGTTTCTGCAAGGGCGCTCCGCTCGACGAAGTCCGCAAGCACGGCCACGTGCTAACGCCGGGCCGGTATGTCGGCGCCGAGGCGCAGCAGGACGACGGCGAGCCGTTCGAGGAGAAGATGCGGCGGCTTGCTGCGCAACTGTGCGAACAGCAGGCCGAGGCCGCGAAGCTCGATGCCGCGATTGCCGTGAACCTGAAGGAGCTTGGCTTCTGGAGCACGTCGCGATGACACCCGATGCGCTTCGCATCCTCATCCGCGGCGGCGAAACACTCGCCGTCGAGTTCAAAGGCGAAGAACGCGGGTCGCTCAACGATCGCGATCTTGTCGAGGCCATTGTGTGCCTCGCCAACCGGGTCGGAACCGAGCTCGCGTGGCTGCTCGTCGGCGTCGAAGACGATGGCCGCATCACCGGCGCACGGCACCGACATGGCGAGGCGACCGACCCTGCCAGAGTCGCCGCCCTGATCGCCAACCGCACGCGCCCCTCGATGGCCGTGCAGGTCGAAAGCGCGACGCTCGATGGCCAGGCGGTCCTCGTCATCGAAGTGCCATCGCAACGCCAGCCGGTGGCCACCAGCGACGGCCTCTTTCTGCGTCGCGCGCTGGGCGGCGACGGCAGGCCCGCCTGCGTGCCCATGGACGGCTACGCGGTGCAGTCGCTGCAGGCCGACCGCGGACTGCTCGACCCTTCGTCGCAGGTCGTCGCCGACGCGCGATGGGAACACCTCGACCCACTCGAGTTCGAGCGCTTCCGGCGCAGCGTGCGCGAGAGGCGCGGGCGCAGCGACGAATCCCTGCTCGACCTGCCCGATCTGGAATACGTGGAAAAGCACGGGCGGATCACCCGAGGCGAGGCGGCCGAATTGTGTCGACTGTCTCCGGATCAAACGTATCGACTGCTCACACGCCTGACACAGGAGGGTCAGCTCGTACGGCAAGGCAGCAAGAAAGGGGCGTGGTATGAGCGCCGCGCATAAGATAACCGCGCGCGGTAATTCGGCCGTCGTGCGCGGTTACACGATCGGTCGCGGCCGACTCCGAACGGGCTCCAGCCGGCTCCAAAGGCGCCCAAATCAACGCCGAATCAAGCGCCTGGAGACGGCGGAAGAGCCATTCGTCGTGAGCGGCACAGCGAATGCACGCGTGCATTCATTTGCGCGGCGCGTGCATTTCTCGGATGGGGTCGGCTGGCTGCGGGCCGTGGCCGCGAAGCGCGATCCCGCCGTTGCCGCCGATCGGAAGAGCCCTAGCTATGGCCGGTGACAGGTTCGGGCGCACGACATTCGCTAAGCTGATCTCCGAGGGGACGCTCGAGATCGGCGACGGATATCGCGCCAAGAATGAGGAGCTTGGCGGAGATGGGTTGCTGTTCCTGCGCGCCGGCCACGTCGCCGATACCCACATTGACTTCGACGGCGTGGAGCGCTTCCACGTCGCGCTCGAGCCGCGAGTGCGATCCAAGCTGGCGAAGCCAGGTGATGCCGTGATCACGACAAAGGGAAACAGCACTGGGCGCACGGCCTATGTAACACCATCGATGCCGCCTTTCGTGTATTCGCCGCACCTAAGCTACTGGCGCAGCCTTGATCCGAGCCGCATCGACGGCGGGTTCCTCCGATTCTGGAGCAAAGGGCCAGAGTTCACCGAGCAGCTCGCGGGAATGAAGGCGTCCACCGATATGGCGCCATATCTCAGCCTCGTCGATCAGAAGCGACTCGGCATCACGCTTCCGCCGATAGCCGAACAACGCGCCATCGCCCACATCCTCGGAACGCTGGACGACAAGATCGAACTGAATCGGCGGATGAACGAGACGCTGGAGGCGATGGCCCGCGCGCTCTTCAAGTCGTGGTTCGTGGACTTCGACCCCGTCCGCGCCAAGGCCGAAGGTCGCGACCCCGGCCTGCCCAAGCCCTTGGCCGACCTATTCCCCGCCCGCTTCGTTGAATCCGAACTTGGTGAGATTCCGGAGGGGTGGGAGGCGGGGACGCTCGGCGACGTTGCCGAACATCCGCGCCGGAGTGTGCAACCCTACGCGATCGAGACCGACGTCCCCTACATCGCGCTCGAACACATGCCGAAACGGTGCATCGCCCTGTCTGACTGGGACGTCGCAGAAGGGCTCGAAAGCAACAAATTCCAGTTCAGGAAGGGCGAGATCCTCTTCGGTAAGCTCCGGCCCTACTTCCACAAGGTCGGTGTTGCGCCGATCGATGGTGTGTGCTCCACCGATATCGTGGTCGTTGCACCGAAGGAACCCGATTGGTTCGCCTTCGTACTGGGGTTGGTTTCGAGCGACGAGTTCGTCGATTACACGAACGCTGGCGCGACCGGCACGAAGATGCCGCGGACGAGTTGGACAGAGATGGCGCGATACAAGTGCGTTCGGCCACCGAAGCCGATAGCCGCGTCGTTCACAAAGGTGATGCTGCCATCCGTCGAACGGATCGTCGCCGGCATTCACGAATCCCGCACCCTCGCCGCCCTGCGCGACACGCTGCTGCCCAAACTCATCTCCGGCGAGCTGCGAGTCAGGGCCGCCGAAAGACTCGTCGAGGGCGCAGCGTGATGACGAAGGCGCCCGGCGGCGAAGTCCTCGTCTACGAGGCGCCCGACGGTGGCGTGCGGGTGGAGGTCAAGCTCGACCGCGACACCGTCTGGCTGACGCAGCGGCAGATGTCGGAGATTTTCGACACGACGCCGGAAAATGTCCTGATGCACCTGAAGAGGATCTATGCCGGCGGTGAGCTGGAGGAGCCGGCAACTGCTAAGGATTTCTTAGCAGTTCGCACGGAAGGCGGGCGGCAGGTGCAGCGCCGGCTGAAGCACTACAACCTGGACGCGATCATCTCGGTGGGCTACCGGGTCAACTCGCGCCGCGGCGTGCGTTTCCGCCAGTGGGCCACGGGCGTGCTGCGTGACCACCTCGTGCGCGGCTACACGATCAACCGCCAGCGCTTCGAGCACAGCGCGCGCGAACTGGAGGCTGCGCTGGCGCTGGTGCGCAAGGCGGCCGCCGGCGAGGCGTTGAGCACGGATCAGGGTCGCGGGCTGGTCGATGTCATTGCCCGCTACACCCAGACCTTCCTGCTGCTGCAGCGCTACGACGAAGGGCTGCTGGCCGAGCCCAAGGGCATCGTCGGCGGCTTGCTGCCGCCGGTGGCCGAAGCGCGCACCGCCGTTGCGCGCCTCAAGGAGGATCTGCTGGCGCGCGGCGAGGCGACCGATCTGTTCGGCCGCGAGCGCGGGGAAGGGCTGGCCGCCTTGCTCGGCAACCTGGACCAGAGCGTGTTCGGTGAGCCGGCGTATCCGACGGTCGAATCGAAGGCTGCGCACCTGCTGTACTTCGTCATCAAGAACCATCCCTTCTCGGACGGCAACAAGCGCATCGGCTCGTTCCTGTTCGTCGAGTTCCTGCACCGCAACGGGCGGCTCGTGCGCAACGGCGAGGCGGTGATCAACGATGTCGGCCTGGCCGCGCTGGCGCTGCTGGTGGCCGAGTCGGCGCCGAAGGACAAGGAGGTGATGATCCGGCTGGTGATGAACATGCTCGCGGAGCCGGCAGCGTGAGCGCCTTCACCGAGTTGGTCGTCGAAGAAGCTGCGCTGGCGTGGCTTGCGGGCGTCGGTTGGCGGGTCTGCAACGGCGCCGAGATTGCCCCCGGGGAACCCGCTGCGGAACGCGACCACTACGGGCAGGTGGTCTTCGCGCAGCGCCTGCGCGATGCGCTGGCGCGGCTCAACCCGGTGCTGCCCGCCGAGGCCGTAGAAGAAGCCTTCCGCAAACTGACGCGGCTGGGTTCGGACACCGCGGGCGCCGACCTCATCGTGCGCAACCGAGCCCTGCACCGCCTGCTGGTGGACGGCGTGACGGTCGAGTACCGCGACGCCGGCGGCAGCATCCGCGGCGCGCAGGCACGGGTGATCGACTTCGACGACCCGGCGGGCAACGACTGGCTGGCGGTGAACCAGTTCAGCATCATCGAAAACAAGCACTCCCGGCGGCCCGACGTAACGCTGTTCGCCAACGGCCTGCCACTCGCGGTTCTGGAGCTGAAGAACGCCGCCGCCGAGAACGCCACGATCTGGAGCGCCTTCCAACAGCTCCAGACCTACCAGGCCGAAGTCCCGTCACTGTTCGCGTCGAACGCGCTGCTCGCAGTCTCCGACGGAGTCGAGGCGCGCGTGGGCACGCTCGGGACCGGGCGCGAGTGGTTCAAGCCCTGGCGCACCATCGCCGGCGACACGCTGGCCGGCGCGCACGTGCCTGAGCTCCAGGTGGTGATCGAGGGCCTGTGCGCGCCGCGGCGCTTTCTGGACCTGGTGCGCGACTTCATCGTGTTCGAGGACGACGGTGGGCGCATCGTCAAGAAGATGGCCGGCTACCACCAGTTCCACGCAGTACAAGTGGCGGTAGGTGAGACCCTGCGTGCGGCCGAACTGCACCGCGCTGCCCTCGGGGCGGGCCAGCCTATCGGCCGCTACGAGGCCGGCGGCAAACCGGGCGGCAAACCGGGCGACCGGCGCGTCGGCGTGGTCTGGCACACCCAAGGCTCGGGCAAGAGCCTGACCATGGCGTTCTACGCCGGGCGCATCATCCGCGAGCCGGCGATGGAGAACCCGACCATCGTCGTGCTCACCGACCGCAACGA
>CAZGTK010000229.1:0-4819 GCA_964528415.1 uncultured Burkholderiales bacterium
GGGCGGCTGGCCAACCAGCTGCTGGCGCTGGCGCGCGCCGCGCCCTCGGGCGGCGCGAGGCAGACCGGCAACCCGATCGTTTCGCTGGCGGCGCTCGCCGGCGAGCTGGCGCCCGGCTGGGTGCAGCGGGCGGCGGCGGCGCGCATCGACCTCGGCTTCGAGCTGGCGCCGGCCGAGGTCGAGGGCGACCGCGTCCTGCTCGGCGAGCTCATGGCGAACCTGGTGGACAACGCCTTGCGCTACGCGCCGGCGGGTGCCGTCGTGACCGTGCGCGCGGCGACTGCGGGGACGACCGCCCGTTTCGAGGTCCGCGATAGCGGAGTTGGCATTCCCGCGGCGGAGCGCGAGCGCGTGTTCGAGCGCTTCTACCGGGTCAGGGGGACGCCGGGCGAAGGCGTCGGGCTCGGGCTCCCCATCGTGCGGGAGATCGCCCAGCGCCATGGCGGGCGCGTGGTCTTCGAGGGCGGCGCCGGCGACTTCCGGGTGCGGGTCGACTTCCCGGCCGCGGCGCCCGGCGCGAGCCCGGGCGCCGACTGAGCGCCACCCGCAGGTGTCGCCGATTCGCCGCGGCTGTCGGGGCGGCGTCGCCGGGGCCGCGGGAAGGACCGACAGAAGGCGGCTTTCCGGCGCCGAACGCCGGCACGCCGGGTTTGCAAGCGCTGGCACGGAGTATGCGTGATAGAGGGTGGGCAACCCTCAAACGAGCGAGCGAACCATGTCCAAGGTCATACCACTGCCGCCGCGGGCCAAACCCGAGGCCGTGCGCGAAGAGCGGAGCGAAGCGTTCCGCAAGTGGGTGGCGGGCGAGTACCGCCCGCTCCGCGCCGAGCTGCTGCAGATGCTCTCGACGCAGCTCACGGAAGAAGACGCCACCCTCTGGGCCAAGGCCCTGAAGCGCCGCGACTGACCGCTGTGCCCCGGCTGCCGGGCGCAGCCGCCTGCCTTCGACGGCGTCGGCCATGCTGGCGCCCGCGGACCTCCCGCATCAATCCCGTTCCAGAACGTCCGCAGGCAGCGCGCGCGCGAGGAACGAGCGCAGGACCAAGTCGGCGCGGTACTGGTTGGCGAGGGCGCGCGCGGACTGCGCAAAAAACGATGGTTCATTGTAGCCGCGCGCGAGGCGACGGCCCGCGGCGTTCGCTAGATCGTCCACTCGCCGCCGAGCAGCCGCGGCAGCAGCGGATGCAGGATCCGGTACGTGACGCCCCAGACCTGGCAGCCGCCGACGCGGTAGAACGGCGTGCGGCGCGGCTCGGGCCAGGACGGGTAGTGCATCAGCTCCTCGGCGTGGGCGTCCGCGCGCGCGAGGTCGGCGACGGCGAGGTCGACCACCTCGCTCACCTCGCGCGGGTCCGGCCGCCACGCGACCCGGCGCGTGACGCGCCCGAGAAACGGGAAGACGCGAAAGCCGCTCGTCAGCGTCTGCGCTGCCGGAAGCTCGGCCAGCACCTCGACGTCGTCGGGGGCGAGGCCGATCTCCTCCCAGGCCTCGCGCAGCGCGGTGTCGAGCCGGGTGGCGTCGGTCGGGTCGCACTTGCCGCCGGGGAACGCGAGATGGCCGCCGTGGGCGCCGCCCTCGCTTCGGCGGATCAGCACGATGTGCAGATCGCCGTCGTCGCGGCGGTAGACGGGCACCAGCACCGCGGAGTCGATCAGCGGGATCGCGTCAATGGGGCCGGAAGCTCGCCCAGGGGCCAAGGGTCTTCCTCATCAGGATCTCGTCGTGCTCCGGCACGATGAACGCGCGCAAGGCGCCGACGACCTCGTAGCCGCGCCGCTCGTACAGGCGCCGCGCCGGCGCGTTGAACGACGAGACGCACAGGAACACGTTGGGGCTCACCGCGCCGATGCGCGCCTCGGCGAAGTCCATCAGCGCGCCGCCGATCCCGTGTCCGCGCCGGTCCGGGCGCACGCAGACCGTCTGCACGTAGCCCGAGAGCACGCCGCGCAGGTCCAGGACGACGAGGCCGGCGACGCCGTCGGCGTCGCGCGCAACGTGAACCTCGCGCGCCGGATCGGCAAGCAGCGTCCGCGCCCAGTCCCGGTTGCGCCGCAGCGTGATCCACGGCTCGGAGGCCAGCAGCATGGCGGCGCAGGCCTGCGCTTCCGCCGGGGAGGTGAGCGGGCCGATCTTCGCACCAGGCGGCGACGCCGGCGTCATGGCAGCCGGCACGCGCAGCCGATACTCGGCGCCGGCGGCGTTGCCGGCGGCGTCTTCGCCGCATCGGCCAGCGCGCCGCTGGCGAGGATCGCTCGGGCGGGATGAAGGTGGTTGCTCATGCCGTTGGGCTTGATCGGACGTTGCGCTCGCGGAGATGGCGCGGACACGCCGATAGTGGCCCAGACCGACGGACCCGGACAAGAGGGCATGGCCTCTGTCCGGCGGCGCGTTCGTGCAATAATCCGCGCCGTGGCCGCGGCGGCGCAGGCGGGTTGCGTCGGCGGCGCCCATCCGCCACCGGAGAGGAGCCCATGCCGTCGACGCAGGAAGCCAGCCGCATCGAGCAGCGCACGCTCAAGCTGTCGATCGGCGGCGTGGCGCTGGTGGCGGCCGGCAGCATCGCCTGGGGCCTCTGGCTGGAGTCGGACGTCGTCATCCTGAACGGCGTGTTCTCGCTGCTCAGCCTGGTCAGCGGCTGGCTCAGCCTGCTCGCCGCCAGGCTGGTGGTGAAGCCGGAGAACCGCCGCTTCCCGTTCGGCTACTCGCACGTCGAGCCGCTGGTGCTGAGCGTGAACGGCTTCATGACGCTGGTGATCTGCGTCTACGCGTTCATCAACGGCATCGAGACCATCCGCGCCGGCGGCAACGAGACCGACGCGGCGGGCGTGGTCTGGTTCGGCGCCGTGAGCGGCGCGCTCTGCCTGGGGATGTGGGCGTACGAGCGGCGGGTGGCGCGCCAGCTCGACTCGCTGCTGGTTTACGACGACGCCCGCGAGTGGCTGATCGACTTCGGCTTCAGCCTGGTGACGCTGATCGGCTTCGCGGTGCTGCCGTTTCTCGACGAGCCCTGGCGCGGCTCCTGGGCGCGCTACGCCGACCCGGTCATGGTGGCGGTGATGGCGCTGCTGGCGCTGCCGATCCCGATTGCCGTGCTGCGTCGCAGCCTGCGCGAGGTGCTGCTGATGACCGACCACGGGGACGAGGTGGCGCGCCGCGTGGACGCCGTGATGCGCGAGGTCCGGGCCGAGCACGACATCGTGCGCTACGTGCCGCACGTCGTGAAGAGCGGCCGCACCTACTTCATCGAGATCGACATCGTCGTCGGCCCGGCCTTCGCGCTGCAGACCGTGCCCGCGCAGGATCGCCTGCGCGAACGGATCTGGAAGGCGCTCGACCTGTCGCCCGACGAGGCGTGGCTGACGATCGGGCTCACGGCCGACCCGCGCTGGGCCTGAGCCCGCGCGCGTGACCGTCGTCTTCGTGCAATAATCCGCGCCGTGAGCGCGGCGCCGGAGTTCGACCTGCTGGTGATCGGCGGCGGCATCAACGGCGCCGGCGTGGCGCGCGATGCCGCCGGCCGCGGCCTGCGCGTCGCCCTCTGCGAGCAAGGCGATCTCGCGGGCGCCACTTCCAGCGCCAGCAGCAAGCTGATTCACGGCGGGCTGCGCTACCTCGAGCACTACGAGTTCCGGCTGGTGCGGGAGTCGCTGGCCGAGCGCGAGGTGCTGCTCAGGATCGCGCCGCACCTGGTGTGGCCGCTGCGGTTCGTGCTGCCGCAGGGCCCCAACACCCGTCCCGCCTGGATGCTCCGCGCCGGGCTGTTCCTCTACGATCACCTCGCCGGCCGCCGCCAGCTGGGCGCGAGCCGTGCGGTGAGGCTCGGCGCTTCCGGCCTCGGCGCCGGGCTCAAGCCGACGATCACGCGCGGCTTCACCTACTGGGACTGCTGGGGCGAGGACGCGCGGCTGGTCATCGCCAACGTGCAGGATGCCGCCGAGCGCAGCGCCGCGGTGCACGTGGGAACCCGCGTGACGGGCCTGCGCGCCGGCGACGGCGCGTGGCGCGCGACGCTCGAGCCGGCCGGCGCCGGCGCGACGGCGCTGACGGCGCGGGCCGTGGTCAACGCGGCGGGGCCGTGGGTGGGGCGCGTTCTCGCCGCGGCGCCCGAGGTGAAGTCGCGCTTCGCGGTGCGCCTCGTCAAGGGCAGTCACATCGTGCTGCCGAAGCTGTACCCGGGCGAGCACGCGTTCATCCTGCAGAACGACGACGGCCGCGTCGTCTTCATGATTCCGTTCGAGCGCCGCTACTCGCTGGTGGGCACGACCGACGTGCCCCTCGACGGCGATCCGGCGGAGGCCCGCTGCAGCGACGAGGAGGCCGATTATCTGTGCCGCGCGGTCAACGCGGCGCTGGCAACGCCGGTGCGGCGGACGGACGCGCTTTGGCGGTTCAGCGGCGTGCGGCCGCTGTTCGACGACGGCACCGGCGACCCGTCCAAGGTGACGCGCGACTACGTCCTGGAGACGGTGACGGCGGCGGGCGCGCCGCTGGTGTCGATCTTCGGCGGCAAGCTCACCAGCTACCGCAGTCTCGCCGAGCACGTGATGAAGGAGCTGAAGCCGTATTTCCCCGGTCTGCCGGGGTCCTGGACCGCCGAACGGGCGCTGCCGGGCGGCGACCTGCCGAAGGACGGCGTCGAGGGGCTCGCCGCGCGGCTGCGCGAGGAGCGCCCCGCGCTGCCGGCGGAGTGGGTCGACGCCGCCGCGCGGCGATACGGCAGCCGCGCCGAGCGCGTCATCGGCGACGCGCGCGCTCTCGACGATCTCGGCGAGCGCTTCACACCGCTGCTGTGCGCGCGCGAGGCCGCCTACCTGGCCG
>CAZGTK010000230.1:0-4811 GCA_964528415.1 uncultured Burkholderiales bacterium
GCAGGTGAAGCGATTCCTCAAGATCGTCCCGCTGTTCGTGAAGCTGATGGTCGACTGGGGGATCATCCTGCTCAAGTACTGGCTGGAGGTGAGCCCGGATGAACAGACCCGGCGGCTCACGGCGCGCATCGACGACGGGCGCAAGATCTGGAAGCTCTCGCCGATGGACCTCAAGTCCTACAGCCGCTGGTACGACTACTCGCGCGCGCGCGACGAGATGTTCGCCGCCACCGACACCGACTTCGCGCCGTGGTACGTGGCCCGCTCCGACGACAAGAAGCGCGCGCGGCTGAACATCATCACGCACCTCCTGGGCAAGATACCGTACAAGGAAGCCCCGCGCGCGAAGGTCAGGCTGCCGAAGCGGCAGAAGCCGGGCGGCTACAAGGAATCCAGGCACCCGTTCAAGTACGTCGAGGAGCGGTTCTAGGCGCCGCGGGCCCGGCCGGCCCGACGGCAAGGAAGCGGTCCGGTCGGCGGTCGGCGCGCCCTAGCGCGGCGTGCCGTCGGCGGCGAGGGCGTCGGGCCCGGCCGCCTGTGCGGGCGGGCGGCGCTCCTTGAAGCTGCCGCCGAGGGCGAGATACAGGTTTACCCGCTGCACCAGCCGCTCGCTCTGCACCCGCACGAGCGCGGTGCGCGCGGCGTCGAGCGCCAGCAGCTGCTGCTGCACGGCGCGCAGGTCGCCGGAGCCGACGCGGTAACGGATGTTGGCCAGCTCCAGGGCGCGGGCGTTGTCGGCGACCGCTTGCCGCAAGATGGCCTCGCGCTCCTGCAGCGAGAACTCCGCCGCCAGCGCGTTCTCGACTTCGCCGAAGGCGCGCGCGCCGACGCGGCCGTATTCCGCCAGCGCCTGCTGCTGTTCGGCCGTGCGGATTTCCACCTGGGAGCGCAGCTGGCCCCCGATGTCGAGCGGCGCCAGCAGGGTGCCGCCGGCGCTCCACACCGGGTTGTCCTTGTCCTTGAGCACGAAGAGGTCGCTGGAAACGCTGGATACCGCCGCCGTGAGCGAGATCCGCGGCAGCCGCGCCGCCTTCGCCTCCTCGACGCGATAGAACGCCGCGGCGACGCGCCGCTCGGCCGCCACCACGTCCGGGCGCCGCTCCAGCAGCTCGGAGGGCATGCCCGCCGGCACCGGCCCCGGCATCGCCACCAGCGTCGCCGGCACCTGCACGGCCGCCGCGGGGTAGCGGCCCGCCAGCGCTTCCAGGGCGCGCAGCGCCTGCTGGTAGGCAAGTTCCAGGTTCTTGACGCTGTCCTGATAGGCCGCCAGGCTCGCCCGGGCGAGGGTGACGTCGTACTCGTCGCCGATGCCGACCCGCAGCCGGTCCTCGGCGAAGCCCAGCTGGCGCGTCGCCGCCGCCGCCATGTCCTCGGCAAGCGATTTTTGCAGCCGGGCCTCGGTGGCGAGAAACCAGCTCTTCGCCGCCAGCGCGGCGATCGACTGGCGGGCGTACTCGGCGTCCAGGAGCGCCGACTGATACTGCGTCTCCCCGGCCGCGCTGGCCGCCCGCACCCGGCCCCACAGATCCAGCTCCCAGCTGAGGAACGCGCCCACGCCCTGCAGACCGCTGGCGTCGCCGCTGAACTTGCCGCCGCCGCGGGCGAGCACGTTCACCTCGGGATAGAGCGCCGCGCCGGCGGCCCGGGCGTAGGCGGCGGCCTGCTCGACCCGGGCCGCGGCGATCCGCAGGTCCGGGTTGTAGGCGAGCGCTTCCCGCACCAGCGCGTCGAGTTGCGGGTCGTTGAACGATGCGAGCCAGCGGTCGGCGACCGCGCCGGAAGCGCCTCCCGCTGCCGTCCAGGCCGCGGGCGCCTGCAGGTTGGGCAGCGCCTTCGCGGCCAGCTCGTCGCGCGGCGGCGGTTCCTTGAGGGCGCAGCCGGCGAGAGCCGTCGCCACGGCCGCCGCCAGCAGGTTGCGAAGCATCGCCATCGCGTCAGTGCAGCTTCAGGATCAGGTAGTTGAGGTACGACCCGACGCGCAGGATCACCTTGCGGATGATGTGGATCGCGTGCAGGTGGTCGGTGTAGATCGCGGCTTGGCCCGCCGCACCGGCGGCGAGGAACAGCTCGCGGTCGCGCTCGGCGATGTCGAACTTGACCGCGAAGCGGCCCGGAGGCGTTGCCATGAAGCCGGTCATCGGAATCGTGCCGCTGGCGGGAATCTGGCCCAGGCCCTGCGCCCAGATCACGGAATCAACCGTGGCCTTGACGATGCGGCCCGGCAGGGTGCTGACGGCGAACTCGGCTTCGTTGCCTGGCGCCACCTGGTGCAGCTCGTTCTGGTTGAACAGGGCCACCACCTGGCCCTGGGCCTCCACCAGGGTCATCACGGCGTTGAAGGGCACCGCCGCGACGAACGCGCCCGGCCGCAGCTGCAGGTTCACGACGTAGCACTCGCACGGCGAGCGCACTGTCGTCTCCTGCAGCAGCCACTTGGCGTTCTCGAGCTGCGCGCGGATCTGCGCGACCTGCGCGTACTCGCCGTTCACCCGGGCACCGAGCCGCTCCTGCACCTGCTGCGCGCCGGCGATCGCCTGGGCTTCCGCCGCCCGCGCCTGCGCCTCCACGCTGCGGGCCGCGGCGAGCTGCCCTTCCAGTTCCTTGACGTCGGTTTCCGCGCGCTCGAGGTCGAAGCGCGTGCCGGCGCCGGTTCCCGCCAGCTCGCGGTACTGCTCGACGCGCTTGCGCGCGAGTTCCAGCCGGGCGGCGACCTCGCTGCTGCGGCTTGCCGCCTGCGCGATCGCGCTGCGCGCCTCGGCGACCTTGGCTTTGGCCGCCTTGGCCTGCTCCTCGACCTCCTTCTGCGAGGCGATCGCGTTGGCGAGCTGGGCCTCGAGCGTGTTGACGTCGAGCTGATAGGGCGTCGGATCGACCCGGAACAGGACGTCGCCCTTCTTCACCAGGACGTTCCCCTCTACGACGGGCACCTCGATCACCCGGCCCCGCACCTGGGAGACGATCGGAATCGTGTACTTGTAGACGCGCACGTCCGCCGACGAAGGCGCAAAGACGTTCAGCAGCAGGATCAGCGCCGTCAGGCCGACGATGGGGATGATCACCACGGTGACCTGGGACATGATGTTCCACGGCAGCCACTTGAACTTGATGAAGATCAGCCAGACGAAGAACGAGTAGATGCCGAGGAGCAGGATCTCCATTAGGTTTTGCTCCGCTCGCTCGTCGCCGGCGGCTCGGCCGCGGCCGGGGGCGCGCCGCGCGCCAGCTCTTCCTGCAGGTCCTTGAGTTCGGGGGTCAGCGCGCCGCGGGCCCGGATTTCGTCGAGCTCCTCCCGCAGGCGGCGGCTTTCGGCGGGCGACAGCCGGCCGGCCCGATGCTTCTCGCCCAACTCGTGGAAATAGTCGTCGTGCTTGTCGGTGCCGTAGGCGACCCGGTACGCGACCGGCTTGGTGTACGCCCACAGCCAGGCCAGCGGCCACAGCAGCCCGCCGAACACCAGCGAGAGCAGGCAAAGCGTCTGGATCGCGTCGCGCTGCGGGTGATGGCGCTTGTGGGCGATTTTCTCCGGCAGGACGTGGACCATCCAGAACAGGACGATGACGACGACGGGCACCACGATCAGCACCACGATCGCCATGACGTCGGCCAACTTGTCGAGGGCCTCGCCCTTGAACATCGACGCGAGCGCGGAGAACGGGATGGCCACGCCGGCCGCGAGTGCTGCCGCGCGCGCGGCCGCGATCCGTCTTTTCGGGTGTCCCTTCATCTGCGCTCCTCGCGCCGCTTGCTGGAAACGGGTGCCATTCTACCTTCCCACGGATGGCCTGAAGACGGCGTCGTCCAGCTCCCGAGGGCGGGCGGCGGTTCCTTGATATGAATCAAGATCGATCCTCCGGGATCGAATAATATCCCTCCAGTCCGGTTATAGGTACTGCGTCGGCGAGGGGCTCATCCGGCGCGTCGCCTGAAGGAGCCGCCTGTGAGCAAAAGCATGCAAGTGATCGCCGGGGTCGGCCTTGCCGACCGCCCGCGCAAGAGCCGCTGGCCGGCGCGCATGGATTTCTGGCAGAGCGCCTCCGGCCTGTTCCTCGGGCTTTTCATGTGGGGCCACATGTTCTTCGTCGCCACCATCCTCATCAGCAAGGACGCGATGTGGGCGGTGACCAAGATGTTCGAGGGCTATTTCATCTTCGGCACCGCCTACCCGATCCTGGTCTCCGGCGTCGTCGCCCTGGTGTTCGCCGCGTTCGTCGCCCACGCCTTCCTGGCGATGCGCAAGTTCCCGGCCAACTACCGCCAGTACCGCGCGTTCATCGGCCACAAGAACCTGTTCCGCCACGGCGACACGACGCTGTGGTGGGTGCAGTTCGTCACCGGCTTCCTGTTGTTCTTCCTCGGCTCGGCGCATCTGTACCAGATGCTGATGAACCCGGGCGCCATCGGCCCGTACGCCTCCGGCGAGCGCGTGTTCACCGCCTGGTGGCCGCTGTACCTGGTGCTGCTGTTCGCGGTCGAGCTCCACGGCGGCATCGGGCTGTACCGCCTGTCGGTCAAGTGGGGCTGGTTCGACGGCAAGGATCCGGACGCGACCCGCAAGCGCCTGTCGATGGTCAAGTGGGCGCTGACGGTGTTTTTCCTCGCGCTGGGGCTGCTCACCCTGGCGGCGTATTACAAGATCGGCTGGGAGAATCGCGACGACCCGGGCATCCGCTTCACGCCGACGTGGGTCCAGGATGCCGAGCACGGAGGCCGCAAATGAAGATCGTCTATACCGACGTGCTGGTGATCGGCGGCGGCCTGGCCGGCTTGCGGATGGCGGTTGCGGCCAAGCGGCGCGGGCACGATACGATCAT
>CAZGTK010000231.1:0-4809 GCA_964528415.1 uncultured Burkholderiales bacterium
AGGGCATGGTGCTCACGGGCGGCGGCGCCCTGCTGCGCGACATCGACCGGCTGCTGATGGAGGAGACCGGCCTGCCGGTGATCGTCGCCGACGACCCGCTCACCTGCGTGGTGCGCGGCTCGGGACGGGCGCTGGAGAAGATGGACAAGCTCGGAGGCAGCATTTTCACCAGTGACTGAACTGCACCGGCCGGTCGGCGGTCCCACCGTTCCGCCCCCCAGCCGAGGCTGCCGGCTCGCCGCCGGGCCGCCCAGGAACTCGTGACCGTCCGCGACGGCTGACCCATGGACTACTCGCCGCCGTCGTTTTTCAAGCGTGGCCCCAGCCCTCTTGCCCGCCTCACGCTGGCGATCGCGGTGTCGGCGCTGCTCATCGCCACCGACGCCCGCCTGCGCTACCTCGACGTCGCGCGCGACGCCGTTTCCGTCGTGCTCTATCCGCTGCAACGCCTCGCCACGGCGCCCGGCGCCCTGCTGGCGCGGGCGAGCGAGTTCTTCACCACCCATACGCGCCTGACCGAGGAGAACGCCCGCTTTCGCCGGGAGCAGGCCGAGCTGCGGGTCAAGGCGCAGCGTCTCGCCGCCCTCGAGGCCGAGAACGTCCACCTGCGCCGCCTGCTGGAGGCC
Organism: uncultured Burkholderiales bacterium; assembly: GCA_964528415.1. Classification (GTDB taxonomy): domain Bacteria; phylum Pseudomonadota; class Gammaproteobacteria; order Burkholderiales; family UBA6910; genus DATIUV01. The sequence goes on from CAZGTK010000231.1 coordinate 627, forward strand.
CGCGAGCGCCAGGAGCAGAAGGCGATCGCGGCGGAAATCCTCTACGCCGAGCGCAACCCGTTCAGCCGCCGCATCCTGATCGACCGCGGCGGCCAGCACGGTATCGGCGCCGGGCAGGTCGTGATCGACGAGGGCGGCGTCGTCGGCCAGATCACCCGGGTCCATCCGATGCTCTCGGAAGTGGCGCTCGTGACCGACAAGGACCACGCGGTGCCGGTCCAGGTGGTGCGCACCGGGCTGCGCACGATCGTCTTCGGCGGCGAGGACGGCTCGCTCGAGCTGCGCTACCTGCCGGTTTCGGCGGACATCGAGACCGGCGATCTGCTGGTGACCTCCGGCATCGACAGCGTCTATCCCGCCGGCCTGCCGGTGGCCGTGGTGAGCCGCATCGAGCGCGACGCGAGCCGCTCGTTCGCGCGCGTCCAGTGCCAGCCGGTGGCCGGCCCCGACCGGCATCGCCAGGTGCTGGTGCTGGAGCGCTCGGAACCGCCGCCGGAGCGGCCGCAGCCGGAGGAGGCGCCCGCCGCCGCCGGCAGGAAGAAGCGTGGACGCTGATGGCCGCCGTGAGCCCGAGACCCGAGGAGATCCTGCTGCCCGTGCGGCGCGGCTTCGTGCTGCTGACGCTGGTGGCCGCGTTCGCCTTCAACGTCCTGCCCCTGGACGGCGCGGCGCTCGCGCTGCGCCCGGACCTGGTCGCGCTGACGGTGCTCTACTGGTGCCTGCACGATCCGCGCCGCTTCGGCATCGGCAGCGCCTGGATCGTGGGCCTGGTCAGCGACGTCGCCGCCGGGACGCTGTTCGGCGAGCACGCCCTCGCCTACTCGGTCATCGCCTTCCTCGGCATGGTGCTGCGGCGCCGGGTGCTCGGCTTCGGCATCGGCGGGCAGATGCTGCACGTCGCGCCGATCCTGCTCGTCGGCAAGCTGGTTCTGGTCATCGTCGCCCTCGCCGGCGGCGCGCCGTTTCCGGGCTGGCCGCTGCTCGCCGCGCCGCTGCTCGGCACGCTGCTGTGGCCGGTGATCTCGCTTCTGTATCTTCTCCCGCGCAAGCCGGGCCGCGGCGGCGACGAGCTATGAGCCGGCCGGTCGAGCTGCGCAACACCGAGCAGGAAGTCTTCCGCTTCCGGCTGCGGCTGGTGGTCGCCGCCGTGTTCGTGCTGGCGCTGTTCGCGATCCTGGCCGGGCGGTTCTTCTATCTGCAGGTGGTCCAGCGCGAGCACTACACGACGCTGGCCGAGGCGAACCGCATCTCCATCGTGCCGGTGGTGCCCAATCGCGGCCTGATCCTGGACCGCAACGGCGAGGTGCTGGCGGGCAACTTCTCGGCCTACACGCTCGAGATCACGCCGGGCCGCGTCCGCGATCTCGACGGCCTCATCGCGGAGCTGTCGCAGGTGGTCGAGATCACGCCGCGCGACCTGCGCCGCTTCAAGCGGCTGCAGGAGGAGAGCAAGAGCTTCGAGAGCCTGCCGATCCGCACCCGCCTCTCGGACGAGGAGGCCGCGCGCTTCGCCGCCAACCGCTACCGCTTTCCCAGCGTCGAGATCAAGGCGCGGCCTTTCCGCCAGTACCCGCTCGGCGAGCAGCTCTCCCACGTCATCGGCTACATCGGCCGCATCAACGACCGTGACCTCGAGGAGCTGAAGGCGAACGGGCGCTACGCCAACTACCGCGGCTCGGATTACATCGGCCGCACCGGGATCGAGAAGACCTACGAGGAGGAACTGCACGGCGTCACCGGCTTCGAGGAGGTCGAGGTGGACGCCGCCGGCCGCGCGTTGCGCACGCTCTCGCGCACGCCGCCGTTGGCGGGCAACAACCTGACCCTCGCGCTCGACAGCAAGCTGCAGGCGGTGGCCGAGCAGGCGTTCGGCGACTACCGCGGCGCGCTGGTCGCGATCGAGCCCGCCACCGGCGGCGTGCTGGCGCTGGTGTCGAAACCCGGCTACGACCCCAATCTCTTCGTCGAGGGCATCGATCCGCAGAACTGGAAGGCGCTCAACGAGTCCTGGGAGCGCCCCCTCAACAACCGGGCGCTGCGCGGCATGTATCCGCCGGGCTCCACGATCAAGCCCTTCATGGCGCTGGCCGCGCTGGAGCTCAAGGTGCGCCGCCCCGAGGACGCCATCAGCGATCCCGGCTTCTTCACGCTGCCCGGCAAGACCCACCGTTACCGCGACTGGAAGCCCGGCGGCCACGGCGTGGTGGATCTGCACAAATCGGTGGTCGTCTCCTGCGACACCTACTACTACGGGCTCGCCGTCGACATGGGCATCGACGCCATCCACAAGTTCCTCAGCCAGTTCGGCTTCGGCGCCCGCACCGGCATCGACATCGACGGCGAACTCGGCGGCCTGCTGCCGTCGCAGGAGTGGAAGCAGAAGCGGTTCAAGGAGCGCTGGTACGTGGGCGACACGGTGTCGGTGGGCATCGGCCAGGGCTACATGCTGGCCACGCCGATCCAGCTTGCGTTCGCCACCGCGGTGATGGCCAACAACGGCACCGCCTTCCGCCCGCACCTGGTCAAGGAGATCGAGAATGCCACGAGCGGCGAGGTGCGCCAGATCGGCATCGAGCCGGCCTACGCGGCGCCGTTCAAGCGCGACCATGTGCGGCGGGTCAAGGACGCCATGGTCGACGTCACCCGGCCCGGCGGCACCGCGGCGCGCGCCGGCGCCAACGCGGGGTACCCGTTCGCCGGCAAGACCGGCACCGCGCAGGTGATCGGCATGAAGCAGGACGAGAAGTACGACGAGTCCAAGATCCGCGAGGAGCACCGCGACCACGCGCTGTTCGTCGCCTATGCACCGGCGGACCAGCCCACCATCGCGCTGGCGATCCTGGTCGAGAATGGCGGCCACGGCGGCGCGACGGCGGCGCCCATCGCGCGCGCCGTGTTCGACTATTATTTGCTGGGTAAGCTGCCGGAGCCCGGCACCAAGCTCGCCCCCGACGCCGATGCCCCTCGCGATTAAGCGCGCCGCCCGCCTGCTGGTCCGAAACGTCGACGGCCCCCTGCTGGGCGCGTTGCTGCTGCTGATCGGCACCGGGCTTTTCACGCTCTACAGCGCCTCCGGCGCGAGCCCGGTGCGCGTCACGGCGCAGGCCGTGAACGTGCTGGTGGCCCTCGGCATCATGTGGGGCGTGGCCCTGGTGCCGACCCAGCACCTGATGCGCGCCGCCGTTCCGCTGTACGTGCTGGGCTTCGCCCTGCTGATCGGCGTCGCCCTGTTCGGCGACGTCGTCAACGGCGCGCGCCGCTGGCTGCACATCGGCGTCACGCGCATCCAGCCCTCGGAGCTGATGAAAGTGGCGGTGCCGATGATGCTGGCCTGGTTCTTCGCCCGCAAGGACACCGCCCTCAGGCTGCGCGACTTTTTCTTCGCGGCCGTGCTGCTGCTGGCGCCCGTGCTGCTGATCGCGCGGCAGCCCGACCTCGGCACGGCGCTGCTGATCGCCGCCTCGGGCGTCTACGTGCTGTTCCTCGCGGGGCTGAGCTGGAAGGTGATGCTGGGCCTCGGCGCCGCGGCGCTCGCCAGCCTGCCGGTGCTCTGGAGCGTGATGCACGACTACCAGCGCCGCCGCGTGCTGACGCTGCTGGACCCGTCCGCCGACCCCCTCGGCGCCGGCTATCACACCATCCAGTCCACGATCGCGGTGGGCTCGGGCGGGCTGTCGGGCAAGGGCTGGCTGAACGGCACCCAGTCGCACCTAGACTTCCTGCCCGAGCGGACCACCGACTTCATCTTCGCCGTCTACGCCGAGGAGTTCGGCCTCGTCGGCAACCTGCTGCTCATCGCCATGTACCTGCTGGTGATCGGCCGCGGCTTCTACATCGCCGCCAACGCGACGACGCTGTTCGGCCGCCTGCTGGCGGGCGGCATCACGCTGACCTTCTTCACCTACGCGTTCGTCAACATCGGCATGGTCAGCGGGATCCTGCCGGTGGTGGGCGTGCCGCTGCCGCTGATCTCCTACGGCGGCACCTCGATGGTGTCGCTGCTGCTGGGCTTCGGCATCCTGATGGGCATCCACACGCGCAAGACGCTGGTGAAAACGTGATCGGGCTCGCGCCATCGTCGCGCGCCTCGCTGCGCCGCGCCGGCATCGCCGCCGCGGTTGCCGCGCTGCTCGTCGCCGGCTGCGGGGGCGCCCCGAAGCGCCCGGAGGGCGGCACTGCGCCG
>CAZGTK010000232.1:0-4725 GCA_964528415.1 uncultured Burkholderiales bacterium
CGCAGCCACCCCTGCCAGGCTTCCTTCGACACGTTCTCGAAGATGCGCTTGCCGAGCTCGCCCGGATACGGCGGGAAGTCGAGGCCCTCGGCCTCCCGCCCCAGCTTGATGCATTTCACCGTTCGTGCCATGGCGCGAAGGTCCTCCAGAGTAGCGGGGATTTATGACAGGCCCGTGACAGGCCCTCGGAAGTATTTGTTGATTATGGACAAATTCGCATCCGCGCACAACGGCGAGGAGTCGCCACGGACCCCGCCGCGCGCGGGGGAGCGGCCGCGCTCTAGAGCCGTTTGACGAACACTTTCGACCGGCGTTGCAGGTTGTACAAAGCCTGCCGCCGCTTGGGCAGCGCGTCCTGCGTCTGCTCGACGAACCCGCGCTCGAGGAACCAGTGCGCCGTGCGCGTGGTGAGCACGAACAGGCGCTTCAGGCCGAGCTTGCGCGCGCGCGTCTCGACCGACTCCAGCAGGGCATCGCCGTAGCCGGCGTTGCGGTAGTCCGGGTCCACCGCCAGGCAGGCGAGCTCGCCGGACTTGTGCTCGGGAAACGGATAGAGCGCGACGCAGCCGACGATGCGGCCGTCGTGCTCGAGCACGCGGAAGCGGTCGATCTCCCGCTCCAGCAGGTCGCGGCCGCGCTTGACCAGCACCCCCTCGGCCTCCAGCGGCTCGATCAGCTGCAGCACGCCGCCGATGTCCTTCAGGCTCGCCTCCCGCAGCGACTCCAGCGAGCCGGGCGTCACCAGCGTGCCGACCCCCTCGCGCGTGAACAGCTCCTGCAGGATGGCGCCGTCGACGTGGCGGCCCACCAGGTGCACGCGCGCGACCCCGCCGCGGCACGCGCGCACCGCCTCCGGCAGGTAGTCGCGCATCTCGGCCGACAGGCGCTTGCCCTGCCTGATGAGCGCCTCGGCGTCCTTGACGGACAGTTCCCGCACCAGCTTGCCGCGCACGCCGACGCCGGGCTCCTCGCACAGGAAGATGAGCTTCTCCGCCCGCAGCGCCAGCGCCGCCGCGGTGGCCACGTCCTCCGAGGTCAGGTTGAACACCTCGCCGGTCGGCGAGTAGCCCACCGGCGAGAGCAGCACGACCTCGCCGCGGTCGAGCCGCGCCGACACCGCGGCGGTGTCCACGCCGCGCACCTCGCCGGTGTAGAGCAGGTCGACGCCGGCGATGACCCCGACCGGGCGCGCCGCGACGAAGTTGCCGCCGGCCACGCGGATCTCGGCGTTCGCCATCGGCGAGTTGGGCAGGCCCATGGACAGCAGCGCCTCGATCTCGACCCGCATCCGCCCGACCGCCTCCTTCACGCACTTGAGCGCGAGCTCGTCGGTCACGCGCAGGCCCTCGACGTAGCGGTCCTCGGCGCCGCGCTCCTTCATGCGCGCCTCGATCTGGGGGCGCGCGCCGTGCACCAGCACCAGCCGGATGCCGAGGCTCGCGAGCAGGTTGAGGTCGTGGGTGAACTCGACGAACTTGCCGTCCGCCACCATCTCGCCGCCGAAAGCGACCACGAACGTGCGCCCGCGGAACGCGTTCACGTAGGGCGCGGCCGAGCGTACCCAGCCGACGAACGGGGCGGGACGGTTTTCCGGGCGCTGGCTCATGGCGGGTTCCGTGGCGAAGGCGAAAGCGTGGATGTTAGCCGGTGCGCGACCGGCGCGAAACCGGCGTCAGCGCCAGTCGCCCCACAGCGTCTGCATTGCCGCCAGCGCGGCCAGCGCGGCGGTCTCGGTGCGCAGCACGCGGGGGCCGAGCCGGGCCGCGCGGAAGCCGGCCGCCTCCGCCATCGCCACTTCGCGCTCGCTGAGTCCGCCCTCCGGGCCGACCAGCAGGGAAGCCGACGCGAGGCCGTCGCCGAGAGCCGCCATCGGCACGCCCGCGTGCGGCGACAGCGTAAGGCGCAGCCCGCCGCCGTCCGGCGCCGCGTCGAGGACGTCGAGCCACTGCGCCAGGTTGCGCACCGGCGCCACCTCCGGGATCACGTTGCGGCCCGATTGCTCGCACGCCGCCACTACCACGGCCTGCCAGTGGCGCTGCCGGCGCTCGGCGCGCTCCGGGTTGAGGCGGATCACGCTGCGCTCGGCCGCCAGCGGCTGGATCGCCGTCGCGCCGAGCTCCACGGCCTTCTGCACCACCCAGTCCATCTTGTCCTGGGCGCACAGCCCCTGGGCCAGCGTCACGCGCAGCGGGGGCTCGGGCGCCGCCGGTCGCGGCGGCCCGGCCTCCACCTCGACGCCGCGCGCGTCGATGCGGGCGATCGACGCCTCCCACTCGCCGCCGCGGCCGTCGAACAGCGTCACCCGATCGCCCGCCTTCAGGCGCAGCACCCGCGCGGCGTGATGCGCCGCCGCCGCCGGCAGCGCCACGCGGCGGCGGCCGATCGCAAGGTCGGGGCAGTAGAAGCGGGGAGCGGTCACGGCGCGCGGGTGAAGCGGGTTTTTTCCGCATGATAAACTACCCCCGCCGCGCCGAAGCCGTAAATCCGCTCCGGCGCCGGCAGCCGCCACAGACCGACCGAGCCCACAGGATCGCCCCATGGCCGCAGAGACACCGGTGTGCAATTTCGGCTGGAAGGCCATCGATTTCGACCTTCCCGGCGTCGACGGCAAGCGCTACGACCTCGCCTCGGTGCGGGGCCCGAACGGGCTGCTGGTCATGTTCATCTGCAACCACTGCCCCTACGTGAAGGCCGTGCGCGGCCGCATCGTGCGCGACTGCCGCGAGCTCGCGCGGCACGGCGTCGGCTCGATCGCGATCATGTCCAACGATCCGGCGGAGTACCCGGAGGACTCGTTCGACAACATGGTCGAGGTCGCTCGCGAGTTCGATTTTCCGTTTCCCTACGTGCTGGACGCGACGCAGGAGATCGCCCGCGCCTACGACGCGGTGTGCACGCCGGATTTCTTCGGCTTCAACGCCGACCTCGAGCTGCAGTACCGCGGGCGCCTCGACGCCTCGCGCAAGGAGGCGGCGCCGGAGGACGCGCGCCGCGACCTGTTCGAGGCCATGCTGCAGGTCGCCCGCACCGGCCAGGGGCCGCGCGAGCAGATTCCGAGCATCGGGTGCTCGATCAAGTGGAAGCAGGGCTGAGCGCGGCCCCGCCGGGGCAAGTGCTCGACGGCCTGATGGACGCGGTGCGCGAGGTGGCGCGCCGCGAGATCATCCCGCGCTACCTGAAGGTGGCGCACCGCCGCAAGAGCGACGGCAGCCTGTTCACCGAAGCCGACATCGCCGCGCAGGAGGCGCTCGCCGCGCGGCTCAAGCGGCTGCTCGACGTCCCCATCGTCGCCGAGGAGATGACCGCCGCCGAGCAGGCCGAGCAGTGGCTGCAGGGCGCCGAGGGCCTGTGGTGCGTCGACCCGATCGACGGCACCTCCAACTTCGTCAACGGGCTGCCCTACTTCGCGGTGTCGGTGGCGCTGATGAAGCGCGGCCGCTCCGTGCTGGGGGTCGTCTACGATCCCGTGGCGGACGAGATGTTCTCGGCCGCGGCCGGCGGCGGCGCCCATCTCGACGGCGAGCCGCTGCCGATCAAGGAGCGCGTGCCGAAGCTCGGCCGCGCGCTGGCGAGCGTCGACCTGAAGCGCGTCGGCGCCCGCCTCGCGGGCGAGCTGGCCGCTCATCCGCCGTACGCGTCGCAGCGCAATTTCGGCGCCAGCACGCTCGAGTGGTGCTACACCGCGGCGGGCCGGTTCGACGTCTACCTGCACGGCGGGCAGAAGCTGTGGGACTACGCCGCGGGGTCGCTGATCCTGGCCGAGTCGGGCGGCCGCATGTGCACCCTCACGCACGACGATTTCTGGGCCGACGATCTGTGGAAGCGCTCGGTGGTGGCGGCGCTCGACCCCGGCCTGTTCGAAGAGTGGAAAACGTGGCTGCGCCAGCGGCTGTGAGCCGGCCGGCGCCGGCCGCCGTCGCGCGGCCGCGCCGGACTGACGCCGCTTCCCTGCCGCCGGCCCATCGCCCATCGCCCATTCCGGATTACCAGCCATGAAGATCATCATCCTCGGCGCCGGCCGCGTCGGCGCCTCGGTGGCCGAGAACCTGGTCGGCGAGGCCAACGACATCACCATCGTCGACACCGCGGCCGACCGCCTCAAGGAGCTGCAGGACCGCCTCGACCTGCGCACCGTGGTCGGCAACGCCGCCTACCCCTCGGTGCTGGCCGCCGCGGGCGCCGAGGACGCCGACATGCTGCTGGCAGTTACGCAGAGCGACGAGGTGAACATGGTCGCCTGCAAGGTGGCAGCCAGCCTCTACAACGTCCCCAACCGGATCGCCCGCATCCGCTCCACCGAGTACCTCGAGAAGCCGGAGATCTTCGGCCCCGACTACTTCAACGTCGACCACCCGATCTGCCCGGAGCAGATCGTCACCGAGCACATCCTGCGGCTGATCGAGCTGCCGGAAGCGCTGCAGGTGGTGAGCTTCGCCGCCGGCCGCGTGCGGCTGGTGGGGGTGAAGGCGCTGCGCGGCGGCAAGCTGGTGGGCCACGCGCTCGCGGACCTGCGCACCAGTTTCAAGCATCTCGACACCCGGGTGGTGGCGATCTACCGCCAGAACCGGCCCATCATCCCGGAAGGCGAAACCGTCATCGAGCCCAACGACGAGGTGTTCCTGATCGCGGCCAAGGAGAACCTGCGCGCGGTGCTGCGCGAGCTGCGCCAGCTGGACCGCCCGGTCAAGCGGGTGATGATCGCCGGCGGCGGCAACATCGGCACCC
>CAZGTK010000233.1:0-4718 GCA_964528415.1 uncultured Burkholderiales bacterium
GGCATGAACGTCGCCCGCATCGCGCTGCTGCTGGCCGGGCTGCCCGACAGCGTGCCCGGCATGACGATCAACCGGTTCTGCTCGTCCGGCCTGCAGGCGGTGGCGCTGGCCGCGGACCGCATCCGGCTGGGCGAGGCGGACGTCATGATCGCCGGGGGCACCGAGAGCATGAGCATGATCCCGATGGGCGGCCACAAGATGTCGTTCAACCCGGAGATCTTCGCCAAGGACGAGAACGTCGCCATTGGCTACGGCATGGGGATCACCGCGGAGAAGGTGGCGAGCCGCTGGAACGTGAGCCGCGACGACCAGGACGCTTTTGCCTTGCAGAGCCACCAACGCGCGATCGCCGCGATCGACGCGGGCGAGTTCCGCGACGAGATCGCGCCCTACGCGGTCAAGCAGAAGCGCCCGGACCTCGGCGACCGCGAGGTGCACGAGGACACGCGCGAGGTGTCGCTCGACGAGGGCCCGCGCAAGGACACCTCGCTGGAAGCGCTGGCGAAGTTGAAGCCGGTGTTCGCGGCGAAGGGCTCGGTGACCGCCGGCAACAGCTCGCAGACCTCCGACGGCGCCGGCGCGGTGCTGCTCGCGAGCGGCGCCGCCTGCAAGCGCTACAACCTGAAGCCGATGGGGCGCTTCCTCGGCTACTCGGTGGCGGGCGTGCCGCCGGAGATCATGGGCATCGGACCGGTCAAGGCCATCCCCAAGGTCCTGCAGCAGGCGGGCGTGAACCTGCAGGACGTCGACTGGATCGAGCTGAACGAGGCGTTCGCCGCCCAGTCGCTGGCGGTGATCCGCGACGTCGGCCTCGACCCGGCCAGGGTGAACCCGCTGGGCGGCGCCATCGCGCTCGGGCATCCGCTCGGCGCCACCGGCGCGGTCCGCACCGCGACGCTGATGTGCGGGCTCAAGCGCCGCCGGCAGAAGTACGGCATGGTGACGATGTGCATCGGCACCGGCATGGGCGCGGCGGGGCTGTTCGAGGCGCTTTGACTACGGGAGAGCATGCGATGAGAACCTGGACGAGCGCTCTGGCGACGCTGGCGATGCTGGCGCTCGCCGCGGCCGCGATGGCGGCGGAAGTGGCGGGGGTCAAACTCGACGACAAGGCGAAGGTGGGCGAGGCCGAGCTCGTGCTGAACGGCGCCGGCGTCCGCACCAAGGTGTTCTTCAAGGTCTACGTCGGCGCGCTTTACCTGCCGGCCAGGACCGCCGACCCGAAGGCGGCGATCGCCGCTCCGGGGCCGAAGCGCGTGATGATGCACATGCTGCGCGACATCGGCGCCGACAGCCTGGTGTCCTCGCTCAACGAGGGTCTGGAAAAGAACCACACACCGGCCGAGCTGAAGGCGCTGGAGCCGAAAGTGAAGGAGCTCACCGCGATCCTGACCCAGGACAAGGAGATCAAGGAGGGCGCCGTGATCTTCCTCGACGGCATCCCCGGCCAGGGCACCCGCGTCACCGCCAACGGCAAGGTTCGCGGCACGGTGGCCGGAGACGAGCTGTTCCCGGCGTTGCTGCGCGTGTGGCTCGGCGACAAGCCGGCGGACGAGGACCTGAAAAAAGGCATGCTGGGCGGCTGACGCCGTCAATCCTCCGCGAGGCGGTAGCCCACGCCCGCCTCGGTGAGCATCCAGCGCGGCCGCGCCGGATCCTCCTCCAGCTTGTGGCGCAGCTGCGCCATGTAGATGCGCAGATAATGGGTGTGCTCGACGTAGGGCGGCCCCCACACCTCCTTCAGCAGCTGGCGGTGCGTCATCACCTTCCCGGCGTTTCGCGCCAGCGCCGCCAGCAGACGGAACTCCAGCGGCGTCAGGTGCACGTCGGCCCCGCGGGCGCTCACCTGGCGCCGCGCGAGATCGATCCTCAGCGCGCCGGCCTCGATCACCGGGCCGTGGCGCTCGGGCGCGGCCGCCGCATGGCGCAGCGCCACGCGGATGCGCGCCAGCAGTTCGCCGACGCCGAACGGCTTGGTGAGATAGTCGTCGGCGCCGGCGTCGAGGGCGGCAATCTTGTCGCGTTCCATGGTGCGCGCCGAGAGCACGATGACGGGCACCGCGCTCCAGCTGCGCAGCTGGCGCACCACCTCCACGCCGTCCATGTCCGGCAGCCCGAGGTCCAGGATCACCAGATCCGGCTTGCGGTTGGCCGCCGCGGCGAGACCGCGACGGCCGTCGTCCGCCTCGTGGACGTCGAACCCCTCGGCGCCGAGCGCGGTGCGCAGGAAGCGTCGGATCGGCGCCTCGTCCTCGATCAGGACGATGACCGGCGCTGGGACGGTCACGGTTCGGCGCCGGCGGCGCCGGCGGCGGCGTCGATGGTCGGGGGTTCCCCTGTCAGCGGCAGCGTGAATCGGAACACCGCGCCGCCCTCGGGCGCGTTCTCGGCCCAGATGCGCCCGCCGTGGGCCTCCACCAGCGCGCGGCAGATGGTGAGGCCGAGGCCCACCCCGCTCTGGGAACGCTCCGGCGCGCCCTGGTAGAACTTGTCGAACACGCGCTCTTCGTCGCCCGGCGGAAGCCCCGGCCCCCGATCGGCGACGCTCACCACCAAGCCGGCGTCATCCGCGGCCGCCGCGATCAGGATCGGGCTCTCGGGCGGCGTGTATTTGAGGGCGTTCTCGACCAGGTTTACCAACACCTGCTCGATCAGCACGCCGTCCACCTGGACCATCGGCAGCTCGCGCGGCAGGGCCACCCGCACCTCGCGCGCGCCGAGGCGCTCGCGCAGGCGCGTGAGCACGCCGCCGACGATCTCTTCCAGCGGATACCACTGCCGCTCCAGCTGCAGCGCACCGGCCTGGAGCCGCGCCATGTCGAGCACGTTGTCGACCAGACCACTGATGCGACGCGCCTCGTCGTAGACGCTGGCGGTGAGCTCGCGGCGGGCGCCCGCGCCCATGCGCTCGTCGGCGCGCAGCAACGTGCTGGAGGCGCCGACGATGGTGGCAAGCGGCGTGCGCAGATCGTGGGAGATCGCGGCGAGCAGGGCGTTGCGCAACTGCTCGGTCTGGGCCTGCATCTGCGCGTCGTGAGCCTCGCGCGTAAGCCGCACCCTTTCCAGTGACAGGCCGATCTGGGAGCAGAACGTCTCCAGCAGGCGCTGCTGCTCGGGGACGAACAGCCGCAGCAGGCTCACCGGGAGCAGCGCCAGCACGCCGCAGGTGCCTTGCGAGTGGGGAACGGCCAGGTAGAGCGCCTCCGCCCCCGGCAGCGTGTCGGTGCCGAGCCCGGCCGGCTTGCCGTGGTCGTAGACCCACTGCGCCACCGACAGGTCGGCGCCGTGCAGCGACTGGCTGATGCCGTCGCCGCGGGGGTAGACGATGCGCCCGGCCGCGTTCGGCAGCAGGATCACGTTTTGGCACTGGAACGTCTCGCCCACGTGGCGCACCGCCGCGCGCAGCACGCCGGTTTCCGTCTGGGTATGGGCCAGTTCGCGGCTCATCCGGTAGAGCGCGTCGGCGCGGCGCTCGCGATAACCGGCGACCTTGGCCTGCAGGCGCACGCTGGCGGTCAGGTTGCTGATCACCAGCGCCACCGCCAGCATCACCGCGAAGGTGACCAGGTACTCGGTGTCGGAGACCGCGAAGGTGAGAAAGGGCGGCACGAAGAAGAAGTCGAACGCCGCCACGCTGAGAACCGAGGCGAGCACGCCGGGTCCGCGCCCGAAACGGTAGGCCACGCCGACGACGCCGAGGAGGTAGACCATGATCAGGTTCGAGAGCTCGAACTGCCCTCGCATCAGCGCCGCGATCCCGGTGCACGCTGCCGTCACCGCAATGCCCCAAAGGTAGCCGCCGTAACGCTGCAGGAACGGCGCTTTCGGCTCGGTGAGCCCGAGCGCGGCGCGGCTGCGCGCGATGTAGCTCTGCTGGCCCACGCGCTCGAGAAACGGCCGCGATTCCGGATCGCGGTCGATGACGGTGACGTCGAGGTCGCGCGCGCGGGCCAGGATGCGCTCGCCGGTGGAGCGGACGAGCAGCCGCCGCCAGCCGGCGGCCTGGGGCCGCCCGATCACCAGGCGCGTCACGTTGCGCGCCTGGGCGAACTGCAGCAGCTCGGCGGCGGCGTCGTGGCCCGCCAGCGTGCCGGTCTCCGCGCCCAACTCCTCCGCCAGGCGCAGCGCGGTGAACAGCTGGTCGCGCCGCGCCCGCGGCAGGCGCTGCAGCGCCGGCGTCTCGACGTAGACGGCAATCCACTCGGCGTCGAGCGCGGCGGCGATGCGCCGGCCCGCGCGCACCAGGCGCTCGTTGTCGGCCTCGGGGCCGACGCACACCAGCACCCGCTCGCCCGCCGGCCACGGCCTGACGATGCCCTCGCCCGCGCGGTAGTCGCGCATCTGGGCGTCGACGCGCTCTGCGGTGCGGCGCAGGGCTATCTCCCGCAGCGCGATCAGGTTGCCCTTGCGGAAGAAGTTCTGGATCGCGCGCTCGGCCTGCTGCGGGACGTAAACCTTGCCGTCGCGCAGCCGCTGCAGCAGCTCGTCCGCCGGCAGATCCACCAGCTCCACCTCGGCGGCCTGCTCGAAAACCGTGTCCGGCACCGTTTCCCAGACGCGGATGCCGGTGATCTGGCCGACGACGTCGTTCAGGCTTTCGATGTGCTGAACATTCAGCGTCGAGTAGACGTCGATGCCGGCGGCGAGCAGTTCCTCGACGTCCTGCCAGCGCCGGCGATGCCGCGAGCCGGGGGCGTTGGAGTGGGCGAGCTCGTCCA
>CAZGTK010000234.1:0-4717 GCA_964528415.1 uncultured Burkholderiales bacterium
GCTCGCGGCGAGCCGCGGCCACCGGCCCGAGCGGCTGATCGTGAAGCCCACGCTCGCCAACCTGGTCCTGTGGCGCTCGGTGTACGTCGACGGCGGCGCCGCGCACGCCGACGGCGTGCGCGTCGGCGCGCCGGGAAACGTGACGATCTACCCGGGGGAGACCGCGCTGCTGGTGGACCCCGCGCGGCCGCTCCCAGCGGCGCCGGCGGGCTCGCGGGCGCTCGCCGACGTGCAGCGGTTCGCGCGTTTTGCCGACGGCTACGCCGCCCTGCATCCGGCGAAGCCGCACGTCATCGGCGACGTGCGATACGGCATGCTGCCGACCAGCGTGACGCCCCTGTGGGGCATCGAGCTCGACGCCGCGAACCCGGATGCCCACGCCCGTTTCGTCACCGAGCGCACGCTGACGCCGGCGACGCGCCAGCGCTTCGTCGACATGCTGCTGGGGCGCGCTCCGAAGGACTAGTCGCCCCTAGGTCGTCCGGCGTATACCGCCGGGAGCGCCGGCGGCTTAGCATATCGCCATGGATCGCCGCGGCCTTGCCGGCCATGCCCATCTCCAGCGCGAGCTGAAGACGATCCGCGCGATGGTGCGGATCTACTGCCGCGACCGACACGGCCGCCGCGAATCCCTGTGCGAGGAGTGCTCGCGGCTCGCCGCGTACGCCGAGAAGCGGCTCGACAAGTGCCCCTTCGGCGAGGACAAGCCCGTGTGCAACCAGTGCGCGGTGCACTGCTACAGCCCGAAGATGCGCGAGCAGGTCCGCGCCGTGATGCGCTACGCCGGGCCGCGCATGCTGTGGCGCCACCCCGTGCTCGCCATCGGCCACCTCCTGGACGCGCGCCGGCCGACGCCGGTCCTCGCCCGGAAGCCTCCCGCCGCCGACGACTGATCGGCGGCGCCGGCGACGCGACGGGCGGCGCGCGCGCCGCTTGAGGCGCGCGCCGGCGTCGGCTTCAATGAGGCCATGACGCCACGCGAGATCGCACCGGGCGAGCCGATGCCGCCGGTGCTCGATACCCCCCACGGTCGCCTGTACCGGCCGCTGCCGCAGCTTTGGCAGATCGCCGTGCTGGTGGCGGCCTTCGCCGGCAACGCGGGCCTCGCCTGGCTGCTGGGCGCGATGCCCGGCGACCTGTCCGACAACGCCAAGGTCTTCCTGCACCTGCCGCCGTTCGCGGTGTTCTTCGCCGGCTACGCGCTGTGGGTGGCGCGCATGAATGCCATTGCCTTCGACGGCATCGGCCGCTCGCTCTATCGGACGCTGTTCCTGCTGATCGTGCGCCGGCGGAAGCCGGCGTCGCTGGCCGACGTGATGCCGTCGCGCGACAAGCTGCTGGAGATGCTGGTGCGGGCGCAGAAGGCGGGCGCGTCGTTCCGCCTGGTCGCGGTGCCGATCGGCCTGCTGTGCGGCGTGCTGGCGGGGCTGATGGACACGGCGTGGACCGCCGGCGCCATCTTCCTGCTGGTCTGCCTCGGCTGCGTCGGCTGGGGCTACGCCCTGGCCTGGCTCGGCCGCCACGGCTGGCTGCCGATGGTGGAGGAGAGTTGAGCGGGGCGCGCCGCCGGCTTGCGGCCCGGCGCCGGCTCGGGTTGAATGGATCCGGTACCGACCTGCGCGAGGCGCCGACGTGACGTTCCGCATCGATCTTGGCTGCTGGCTTCGGACCGCGCTGCTGGCGGCGGCGCTGGCCGGCTGCGCGCCGGCGCCGGAGCGCGCCCACGTGCCCGGGCAGGTCCAGCACGTCGTCATCGCCTGGCTCAAGGAGCCCGGCAACGCCGAGCACCGGCGCCGCCTGATCGAGGCGTCGCGCGACCTGGCGGCGATCCCGGGCGTCGTTCGCGTCGCCGCCGGCGAGCCGCTGCCGGCGCGGCGCCCGGTCGAGGACGCTTCCTACGACGTCGCCGTTGTGCTCACCTTCGAGAGCCGCGCGGCGCTGGACGCCTACCAGGTCGATCCGCAGCACAAGCGGGCGGTCGCCGAGGTGCTGCAGCCGCTCGTGCGTCGAATTGTGGTCTACGACTTCGTCGAGTAAAGTTTCGCCGTTTTCCCGCGACCAGGCTTCCTTTCCGATGAGAGCAGTGCGCATCCACGCGTATGGCGACGCCGGCGTGCTCCGGCTCGACGACGTGCCCGTTCCCGACATCGCCGACGACGAGGTGCTGATCCGCGTCCACGCCGCCGGCGTCAACCCGGTGGACTGGAAGATCCGCGAGGGCTGGCTCAAGGATTTCGTCCCGCACCGCCTGCCGCTCACGCTGGGCTGGGACGTGTGCGGCGTGGTCGAGCGCGCCGGCGCCGGCGTGACGCAGTTCGCCCCCGGGGACGCGGTCTACACCCGCCCCGACATCGCCCGCGACGGCGGCTACGCCGAGTACATCGCCGTGCGGGCGGCGGAGGTCGCGCGCAAGCCCGCCGGCCTCACCGACGTCGAGGCGGCGTCGATCCCGCTCGCCGGCATCACCGCCTGGTGGTCGCTGGTGGACGTGGCGGACGTGCGGCCGGGCCAGCGCGTGCTGATCCATGCCGCGGCCGGCGGCGTCGGCGCGCTGGCGGTGCAGATCGCGAAGGCGCGCGGCGCGCGCGTGGTCGCCACCTGCTCGCCGCGCAACGCCGATCTGGTGAAGTCGCTCGGCGCCGACGAGCTCGTGAACTACCGCGCGGTGGACTTCACGCGCTCGATGCTGCCGGTCGACGTCGTGTTCGACACGGTCGGCGGCCAGACGCAGGAAGCGTCCTGGTCCGTGGTGAAGCCGGGCGGGCTGCTGGTGTCGATCGTCATCCCGCCGCCGGAGGAGCGCGCCAAGGCGCTCGGCGTGCGCGCCGCGTTCGTGTTCATCCAGCCCAGCGCGCGCATCCTCGGCGAGCTGGCGCAGCTCGTCGAAGGCGGACGGCTGAGACCGGTGCTGGGCGCGACGTTCCCGCTCGCCCGGGCCGCCGACGCCCACCGCCTGAGCCAGACCGGCCACGCGCGCGGCAAGATCGTGCTGACCGTCGGCGCCTGACGTGCGCATCCTCGGCTTCCTCGAGTTCGGCGCCATCGTGATCGGCATCGTCGCGATGATCGCCGGGCAGTTCTTCGGGCTGGCGAAGGGGTTCAACCTCGGCATCTTCCTCGTCGGCGCCGGCATCGCGCTCGGCGGACTGGAGTCGGTGCTGACGCGGCAGATGGGCTTTCGCCTCGCCGACGAGCCCGGCGAGGCCTACGCGGGGGCGCCGGCCGTGATCTGGGGGCTGATGGTGCTGATGGTCGGCGCCGCCATCGTCGCCTTCGCGTACGTGCGCGCCGAAGGGCTGGTCCGGCCGACGATGGATTTTCTGGTGCGCAACCCGCTCGTGCTGGTGAGCGCCGCCGGCTTCCTGCTGGCGGGCACCGGCGCGCTGCTGGTGCTCAGTCCGCAGCGCCGCAGCCACTGGGCGTGGCGCGTTTTCGTGCGTTTTCCGCAGGCCCTGGCGGGCGCGCTGCTGATCCTCGCGGGCCTCGGCGTCGTCGTCGGCGGCGTCTGGCAGCGGCTGGACCCGCGCGGCTTCGAGCAGGCCGCGAAGCCGGTCTTCGAGCGCGTCAACAAGCTGCGGCTGTGACGGGAACGCTCGCGGGGTTTCGGCGTCGAATGGCGAGTTCGGGTCCGGAATCCCTGAAATGCGCATCCTTCTGATCGTCGTGGCGCTCGCCGCCGCGGCCGGCGCCGCCGTCGCGACATCCGCGCCGCCGAAGACCGTGTGCGTGGCGCCGGGCGCCTGGCGCGCACCGGGCGGCGACGCGGCGCTGACGACGGCGGAGGTGGTCTCCCGCGTCGGCGGCAGCGACGTCGTCCTGCTCGGCGAGACGCACGACAGCGCCGAGCACCATCGCTGGCAGCTCGCCATGCTGGCGGCTTTGCACGCGCGCAACCCGAACCTCGTGCTCGGCTTCGAGAT
This sequence comes from uncultured Burkholderiales bacterium, assembly GCA_964528415.1. Classification (GTDB taxonomy): domain Bacteria; phylum Pseudomonadota; class Gammaproteobacteria; order Burkholderiales; family UBA6910; genus DATIUV01. Next base: position 3,921 of record CAZGTK010000234.1, read on the forward strand.
GTTCCCGCGCCGGGCGCAGCCGGTGCTCGACCGCTGGGTCGCGGGCAAGCTGACCGAGGCCGAGTTCCTGCGCGAGGCGCGCTGGCGCGAGGTCTGGAGCTTCGATCCCGCGCTCTACCTGCCGCTGTTCCATTTCGCGCGCATGAACCGGCTGCCGATGGTGGCGCTCAACGTCGACATGGCGCTGATCCGGGACGTCGGCAGGAACGGGTTCGACGCGATCGACGAGGCGCGGCGCGAGGACGTCACGCGGCCGGCGGCGCCGCGCGCCGCGTACCTGGCGAAGCTGCAGCCGGTGTTCGACCAGCACCGCAAGGACGGCATCAGCGGCAAGGGGAGCGATGACTTCGAGACCCAGTTCCGCCGCTTCGTCGAGAGCCAGCAGGTGTGGGACCGCGCAATGGCGCAGGGCATCGCGGAGGCGCTGGCGCGGCACCCGGGCGCGATGGTCGTGGGCGTCATGGGCAGCGGCCACGTCGTCGACGGCCACGGCGTCCCGCACCAGCTCGGCGACCTCGGCGTGCACCGGGTGGCGACCCTGCTGCCCTGGGACGCCGACGACGACTGCGACGCGCTCAAGCGCGCCGGCGTCGCCGACTTCGTCTTCGGCGTGGCCGCCCCGGCGCCGGCCGCGGCGCCGCAGCGCCCGCGGCTCGGCGTCTGGCTCGACGGCGCCGCCGGCGGCGTGAAGATCCGCGACGTGGCGAAAGGCAGCGTCGCGGAAGCGTCGGGGCTGAAGGCCGACGACGTGATCACCGAGATCAACGGCAAGCGGATCCTCGATGGCCGCCAGCTCG
>CAZGTK010000235.1:0-4672 GCA_964528415.1 uncultured Burkholderiales bacterium
GCCCCCGCTGCCGCCGGCGGCTTCGCGCTGCGCGCCGCCGACGGCACCGAGATCCCGGTGGCCACGGCCGGCGACGGCGCCCGGCTGCTGGTGTGGGTGCCGTCCGAGCGCGGCATCACGCCGGGCGACCGCGCCGCGGCGGCGAAGCTCGCCGAGCGGGGCTTCAGCGTCTGGCTGGCGGATCTGCACGGCGCGCGCTTTCTGCCGACGGTGCCGAGCAGCATGGCCGAGCTGCCGGCGTCGGACGTCACCGCCGTGCTTGCGCGTGCGACGCGCGATCACGACCCCGTCATGCTGGTCGCCGGCGAGCGCGGCGCGGCCCTCGCGCTCGAGGGCCTTATCCGCTTGCGCGCCGAGCAACCTGCGGCGGCGGCGCGCGTGCACGGCGCGATTTTCCTGTCGCCGAATTTCTACCTGGCGACGCCCGAACCCGGCCGCGAGCCCGAGTACGTCGCGGTCACCGCGCGCAACCCGGTCCCCGTCGCGATCGTGCAGCCGGCGATGTCGCCGTGGTACTGGTACGTCGACGAGCTCAAGGCGCGGCTCGCCGGGAACGGCGCGCCGGTGCACGTGTTCTATCTGCAGGGCGTGCGCGACCGCTTTTACTTCCGCGACGACGCGCTGCCTCTCGAACACGACATGGCCGCGAAGCTGCCGGCCGTGATCGAATCGGCCTGGAACAAGATCGAAGGCAAGCCATGATCCGACGACTGATCGTCCTGCTGTTTCTTACGCTGCTGCCCGCGCTGCCCGCGGCCGCGAAGGAATTGAAGCCCTGGGCCGGCGGACCGACGCCGCGCCTCGCGCTGCCCGACCTCGACGGCCGCCGCCACGACCTGGCGGACTATCGCGGCCGGGTCGTCCTGGTGAACTTCTGGGCGACGTGGTGCCCGCCGTGCGTGAAGGAGATGCCCTCCATGCAGCGGCTGAAGGAGCGCCTGGCCGGCAAGCCGTTTACCATCCTCGCGGTCGACATGGGCGAGAGCGAAGCCCAGGTGCGCGAATTCCTCAATGAGGTGAAGGTGAATTTCACCATTCTGCTGGACAAGGACGGCGCCGTGCTGAAGGACTGGAAGGTGCGCGCGTTCCCGACGAGCTATCTGGTGGACGCCGAAGGGCGCATCCGCTACGGCCTGTTCGGCGCCAAGGAGTGGGACGACGACGACGCCGTGGCGAAGATCACCGCGCTCATGGCCGAGGCCGGCGCCGGTCGCGCCACGACGGCGGAGGCGCCGCGATGAGCGCGCCGGCGCCGCGGCCGAACGCCGCCAGCAAGTACGTCGAGGGCCGGGTGGTGGCGCTCCGGCGCTGGACGGACCGGCTCTACTCGGTGCAGGTCGACGCCGCCCTGGAGCCTTTCCGCGCCGGCCAGTTCGGGCGCATCGCGCTGCCCGACGACAGCGGCGACATGATCGCGCGGCCGTACTCCTTCGTGAACGCGCCGCACGAGCGGCCGCTGGAGTTCTACTTCATCACGCTGGACGAGGGCCCGCTCACGCAGCGGCTGGTGAAGCTCAAGCCGGGCGACGCGCTCTGGGTCGCGCCGAAGGCCTCGGGCTTCATGACGCCAGCGGACATCCAGGACGCCGAGCACCTGTGGCTGCTCTCCACCGGCACCGCGCTGGGCCCGTTCCTCGCGATCTGCAAGACCGAGGAGCCGTGGCGGCGTTTCCGCCGCATCGTGCTGGTGCACGCCGTGCGCACCGCGGAGGAGCTCACCTACCAGGACACCATCCGCGCCATCGCACAGGCGCATCCCGACCAGTTCGTCTACGTTCCGTTCGTCACCCGCGAGGCGACCGACTTCGCGATCCGCGCGCGCGTGCCGCAGGCGATCGAGGACGGCCGCCTGGAAGCGCGCGCGGGTGTGAGCCTCACCGCGGAAGACTCGCAGGTGATGATCTGCGGCAATCCGGAGATGGTGCACGACACCAGCGCCGTGCTGGAGGCGCGCGGCCTGCGCAAGAACAAGCGCAAGGAGCCGGGCCACATCACGGTCGAGAACTACTGGTAGCGTGACGTGGCCGGCCGCCTGCGCATCGTCATCCCCGACGATTACCAGGACGCGGTGCGCGGGCTCGACTGCTACGCGCGCCTCGCCGGCTTCGACGTCGCCGTCCACAACGACACCGTCACCGGCGTCGACGCGCTGGCGCAGCGGTTCCGCGACGCCGACGGCCTGGTGCTGATCCGCGAGCGCACCCGCATCACCCGGGAACTCCTCGCGCGGCTGCCGCGCCTGCGCTTCATCAGCCAGACCGGGCGCGTCACCCCGCACATCGATCTCGACGCCTGCACCGAGCGCGGCATCGTGGTGCTGCAGGGCGTCGGGTCGCCGGTCGCGCCGGCGGAGTTCACCTGGGCGCTGATTCTGGCCGCGGCGCGGCGCATCCCGCAGGAAGCGGCGCGGCTGAAGGCGGGCCGCTGGCAGAGCACGCTCGGCGTCGCCCTGCACGGCCGCACGCTGGGCGTCTTCGGCTACGGCAACATCGGCTCGCGCGTGGCCGGCTTCGGCCGCGCGTTCGGCATGCGCGTCGTCGTCTGGGGCCGTGACTCGACGCTCGCCAAAGCGCGCCGCGACGGTTTCGACGCTGCGTCGGGGCGCGAAGCGTTTTTCACCGAGGCCGATTTTCTCACGCTGCACCTGCGGCTCGCCGATGACACCCGCGGCATCGTCGCCGCCGCTGACCTCGCGCGCATGAAGCCCACCGCGACGCTCGTCAACACCAGCCGCGCGCAGCTCGTCGCCCCCGGCGCGCTCCTCGAGGCGCTGCGGCGCGGGCGGCCGGGTTTCGCCGCGCTCGACGTGTTCGAGCACGAGCCGCTGCCCGCCGACGACCCGCTGCTGGCGCTCGACAACGTGATCTGCACGCCCCACCTGGGCTACGTCGAGCGCGACACCTACGAGCTCTATTTCGGCGCGGCGTTCGCCAATATCGCCGGCCTGCTCGAGGGCGGCGCCTACAGCGCCGCCAACCCCGAAGCCCTTGCGCGCCGGTGAGCGAGCCGCTCGCGCCGCGCGCCGCCGCGCCGATGGCCGCTAGCGACGCGCCGTCGGCGGCGGGGCTGGTCCCGCTGGTGGCGGCGACCATGGCCTCGCAGGCGCTGGTGTCGATGGGCGTGCTGACGCTGCCCGCGATCGCGCCGGACTACGCCGAGGCGCTCGGCGTCGACCCGGCGCTGATCGGCTACCAGATCAGCCTCACCTACGCGGCGGCGATGCTGAGCACCGGTTTCGGCGGCGGCTTCGCCACGGCCTGGGGCGCGTGCCGCACCACGCAGGTCGGCCTGCTGCTCGTGGCGGCGGGCGCCGCCGCCGCGATGGCGGCGAGCCTGCCGGCGCTGGCGCTGGCCTCGGTCTTCCTCGGACTCGGCTACGGCCTCACCAACCCGGCCGCGTCCCACCTGCTGGTGCGGTTCACGCCGGATGCGCGGCGCAACCTGATCTTCTCGATCAAGCAGACCGGCGTGCCGGCCGGCGGCGTCGCCGCCGCCACCTGCGGGCCGGCGCTGGCGGTGACGCTCGGCTGGCGCTGGTCGCTTGCGCTGGTGGTGCTGGTCTGCGCCGTGCTGGCCGCGCTGCTCGAACCGCGGCGGGCGGGGTGGGACGACGACCGCGCGCGCGGCGCCGGCCTGCGCCCCATGACCGGCGGCGGCATGCCCATCATCTGGCGCGACCCCGTCCTGCGGCGCCTGGCGCTGACCGCGTTCTGCTTCGCCGGCGTCCAGCTCTGCGTGATGACGTTCACCGTGACGCTGCTGGTCAAGGAGGCGGGCTACACGCTGGTGCAGGCCGGGCTGCTGCTCTCCGGGGTGCAGCTCGCCGGCGTGCTGGGGCGGATCGCCTGGGGCTGGAGCGCCGACCGCTCCGGCAGCGCGCGCGGCGTGCTGGCGGCGCTGGGCGCCGCGATGACGCTGCTCTGCGTCGCCGTCACCGCCCTCTCCGGCGGCTGGCCGACGACGGCCGTCTGGCTCGTCTTCCTCGGCCTGGGCGCCACCGCGGTGGGCTGGAACGGCGTCTTCCTCGCCGAGGTGGCCCGCGTCGCGCCGCGCCACCAGACGGCGCTCGCCACCGGCGGCGCGCTGTTCTTCACCTTCGGCGGCGTGCTGGTGGCGCCGGCGCTGTTCTCGTCGGCGTACCACTTGGTCGGCAGCTACGCCCTCACGTTCGCGGTCGCCGCCGCGTTCGCCGCGGCCGGCACCGGCGCGGTCGCGCGTCGAGCGCGGGAGCGCTGAGGCCATGCTGGCGCAGATCTTCGGCATCATCTTCCCGGTGTTCGCCATCGCCGCCACCGGCTGGGCCTACGGGCGCTGGAAGAAGCCCGACATGGCGTTCGCCAACCAGCTCAACATGGACGTGTTCATCCCGGCGCTGGTCTTCCACGCCCTCTCGTCCAAGGACTTCAGCATCCCCGCCTACCAGGATCTGTTCTACGGCGGTCTCGCCGTGGTGCTGGGCTCGGGGCTGCTGGCGTGGCCCCTGTCGCGCCTGCTTCGGCTGCAGCCGAAGACGTTCGTGCCGCCGATGATGTTCTGCAACTCGGGCAACATGGGCCTGCCGCTCGCCGTGTTCGCGTTCGGCGAACAGGCGCTGCCGGCGGCGATCGTGCTCTTCATCATCGAGAACGCGCTGCACTTCACGCTCGGCACCTGGATGATGGACCACAAGGCG
>CAZGTK010000236.1:0-4666 GCA_964528415.1 uncultured Burkholderiales bacterium
GTGGCTGCTGTGGCCGAAGGAGTTGCCGAGACCGCTGCCGGCCGGCGCCGCGTTCAGCCCTTCGAGTTCTCGGCCAGCATCCGGTTGAAACGCTCCGGCGGCGCGTAGCCCTGCAGCCGCTTGCCGTTGGCGAAGAACAGCACCGGGGTGCCCGTGATGCCGAGCTTGTGCGCGAGGTCGCGCACCTGCGCCAGCGGCGTGTCGCAGGTGCCGGCGTTGCCGGGCACGTGGTTGTTCAGCAGCAGGTCGTTCCACGCGCGCGCCTTGTCGGCGGCGCACAGCGCCTTGCGCGCCTTCGACTCGGAATCCGCGGCGAGGAAAGCCATCGGGAACGTGTAGATCGTCACGTCGTCCAGCTTGACCAGGTCGGCGCGCAGCCGCTTGCAGTAGCCGCAGTTCGGGTCCTCGAACACGGCCACGACCCGCTTGCCATTGCCGCTGACCTGCTTGATTGCCAGCTGCAGCGGCAGCGTATTGAAGTCGATCGCCAGCAGCTCCTCGACGCGCTCGCGCGTGAGGTTGCGCTGCGTCTTCATCTCGATCAGGTCGCCCTCGTAGAACAGGTACTGGCCTCGCTCGTCGACGTAGAGCAGGTCGTTGCCGATGCGCACCTCGTAGATGCCCGGCAGCGGCGTCTTGCGCACGTCCTCGACCTTGTACCGGCCCTTGACGAAGCCTTCCATCGCGGCCTTCACGCGCGCGATCGCCGGATCGGCGGCCGGGGCGCCCTGCGCGCGCGTCGGCGTCGCGGGGAGCCAGAAGGCGGAGGCCGCCAGCACCGCCACGGCGAAGGCGGCGACGCGGGTGAAACGCTTCGAATCGATCATGGGTCCTGCATCCTCTGCTGCGCGACCGTGGTCGCGCGGGTTGTCACGGCGCAGCGCAACCCGCCTCAGCGGACCGCCTGCGCCACCAATTGTCGCTTGAGCCAGGCCGAACCTGCCACCGCCCGCCAGCCGAGCGCGACCATCGATTCGACCAGCGGGGCCAGCGCCTGCGGAACCGGCCGGCGCGTCGGGTCGAACAGGCGCTGCAGGCCGTCGGTGGTGGTGCGCATCGCCGCGACCGGTTCGGCGCGCGCACGCGCATAGCGGCGCAGCACCAGCCGGTCGCCCGGGTCGCGGCCAGGGTCGCGCTCGCGCAGCACCTGCGCCAGTGCCGCCACGTCGCCGAAGCCCAGGTTCATCCCCTGGCCGGCCAGCGGATGGACGAGGTGCGCGGCGTCGCCGACCAGCGCGACGCGCGACGCGATCATCGACGAGACGCGGCCCAAACGCAGCGGAAACGCCTCGACGCGGGAGATCGCCGTCATCGCGCCGAGCGCGGAGCCGGCGGCCTCGCGGACCCGTGCCGCGAGCGCATCGGGCGACATCGCCTGAAGCGCGTCGGCCAGTTCGTGCGGCGCAGACCAGACCATGCTGACTCGCCCGGCCGCGGCCCCCGGGCCTTCGCCGGCGGGCAACGGCAGCAGCGCCAGGATGCCGTCGGTGCCGAACCACTGCCAGGCGATGTCGCGATGCGGCCGCTCGGTATCGAAGTGCGCGACCAGCGCGCGCTGCGGGTAGTCGGAGACGGTCCACCCGAGACCGACCGCATCGCGCACCCGGGATCCGGCGCCGTCGGCGCCGACGAGCAGGCGCACGTCGAGCCGCCGGCCGCCGTCGAGCCGGAGTGCGAGCGACGGCGGCGGCAATGCGCCCGCCAGCGTCGGCGACTTGCCCGTGGGCGGCTGCGCGGGCGCGGAATCGGCGTCGATCGCGTCGAAGCGTTCGTCGACGACGGGCAGACCGGCGAAGCGCACCGCCTGCTCGAGCGCGCGCAGCAGGTTGCGCTGCTCGACGATCCAGGCGAGCGCGTCGACGCGCGCCTCGTAGGCGCTGAAGTGCAGCGGATCGCGATCGGAGCCGAAGGCCGGAAAGACCCGCATGTCGTAAACCGGCGCGACGCGCGCAGCGTCGAGCGCGTGCCAGACGCCAATCGATTCGAGCAGCGCGCGCGTGGCGGGCGACAGCGCGAAGACCCGCAGGTCCCAGGGATCGGCTGCGTCGGCCGCGAGCGGCGCGCCGACCAGCGCCGTCGAGAGCCCGGCGCGCGACAGCGCCAGCGCGGTGGCCAGGCCGACGCCCCCGCGGCCGACGACCGCGACGTCGGCCTGCATGACGGCAGGGCGGGAATGCATGCGCCCGATTATAGGGCGGCGGGGCACCCGACCATCGGGCCGGTTCTGCTATGATTGCCGGCTTTCGGGCGCGGCGTTCTGGCCTGCGCCCCGGCGGCCAAGTAGCTCAGTTGGTAGAGCAGAGGACTGAAAATCCTTGTGTCGGCGGTTCAATTCCGTCCTTGGCCACCATCACCCAGTCTGCGTTCCATCGATAGCGTTCACTAACATTCACGGCAGCATCCGTCTGTCGTGTAAGCGCTGGTGTAAGCAGATTCTCCGAATTCACTGTTCGCTGATTGAACGCTCGCCCCAGTCCGGGGCCGTCCTCCCGACCGCAGTTCCGTTCGACTTGCTGGCTGATTCTGGCCCGGTGTAGCGTCTCCGTGCCTATTCACAACAAAGGACTGCAATGAGGCGCATTGCGATTTCTCTCTTGCTCTGCGCGCCAGTCATGTCGCTCGCGCAAGACGCGCCGTCATCGGGATTTCTATACAGCACGAAGGAGGCCCACTCCCTCACCTACGCATGCTCAAGGTCCGATGCCCGCACGCTTGAATGTGAGTTCGTTCAGACAACGGTGCGCAAAAAGACGTCGCCGACGGAGTTGGACAGGAAGCTGAAGCAAGGGCGAAAGGAGTTCGCCTCATTCTCCATTTCACCGCAGGAGTGTGAAAGCTACTCCAAGGCAGTGGCCATCCTCGAAGGCCATGAGGCGCCGCCACGACAACCGCCAACCCCGCTTAGCGAGACGCAGACGCAAGACTACTTGAAGGTGACAAGGCTCCTCGTTGCTCTCTGCGCGTCGAGAACCGAGGAGAACTTCTTGAATGTCATTCGCGCGGGCCACGAGAAGGACCTACGGACATGCCTAGTGTCCTCCCGGTCGTTTCGGCAAACGTTCCGCCCTATATCCAGCGGAGCAGGCATCTCTACTTGGGTCGCCGCGCAGGGCGGAGCAGAGGGGCCATGCGGCCTAGTCAATCTTTCGCGCTTTGAGGCCGAGACCAGCGGAATCGGAAGTATCAAGCTTTGGAAATACACATCCCGGAGGGCCGTAACGAATCCGCAGGGCGAACCTTGGGCAGGCGCGTCCTGCAAGATGCTTGATGAAGGCGAATACCTATATGACTGGAAAGGCGACCAGCATCAATTGGGCTGTCAGTACATCGAATTCTCTGCGATATGAATTGCACACGCCCCCTCTCCGCCTAGTCCGCGCGTTCAATACTGCCGATGGCTTGGCCGCATGGTTGGCGACTTCGTCCTGCCTGTCGTCTGGCTGCTGGTTGACCGGTTCGCGCTACGCAGCCAGTAGCAGTCGAGCCAGCGCGCCTCGCTCGCCGCACAGTCAGCAGGAAGGTGAGCCCAATCCCGAACAACGCTGGTGTGGTCGGCTCCGGCACAAGTCGAGACGTCAGGGAATCCATCCTTGTGACCACTTCAAGCGAGAAACTGTGTTCGCTATTTTGACGATCCACATGACGGAAAGAGAAACCTCCGTCAGCATAGAACGTGCCCGGTGCACTCGGGGACCAAGTCAGGAGTTGGCCAATATCCAACGTGTTGATGAGGCTCTGTGTGTAGTCAAACACGCGAGCGCCGGCGATGAAGGTGTCATGAAGCGTTCCTTCCACGCCCTCAGTCGCAATCTGTATGAAGTTCCCGTAGTAATCCCAAGCGGCGCCACCGATGGCATCGAATGAGCATCTTGCGCAGTTATCTTGAATCTTCACTTGTTGCTGCACACCACCGCTTCCGGTGAAGGCAGTCGAGGCCAATCCCCACCCATCCTCAAACCTCACGTCGGCGCGTATCCAGACTGGCAGACCAAAGCTGGTGTAGTCCGCCTCGACGGGAAAGCGGGCGCCCCCGTAGAAGTCTCCTGGGGCCGCAGCTACGTCCCATGTGAAGGTGAATGTGACGCGACTGCCAACCGCAGGAGCGGAGCCAGCTAGCGCCACATCGTTGGAATCAACCGAACTTACGATTACGGCACCTTCCCATGTCGTCTCGACTCGCGCTGCATGCGCGGCGAACGACAATGACCAAAGCGCAATCGCCCCAAAGAATCTTGTTGTCGCTGACACCTTTCGCATATCACCCCCTGCGGATATACCGCCGCTCAAAGAAGCAAGTTCTATGCCTCTCTTGGAGGCGCAGGAGCAACCGATTGATTTCGCGGCAATACGACTAGAGCCCAAGCGGCCTCGCAACCTGTGGTGTAAATCCTTTCGACAAGCGGACTTGGAAGCTGATAACCACCGGGAGGGCCTCTCATGAAACGACGCGCAACTGCCACGCTTTGCCTCGCGCTCGCCGGGTGCGCCGGAACCATGTCGGGCATGGTTCGGGGAACTGGTGAGCGGGTACAGATAGCCTACCAACAAGGCGTCTCACACGACGACCTATCCATAACGATGCCCGACGGCGAAGCGTTCGTTGGCAAGGCCGTCATGGTCGGTGGCGGCACGAGCATGGGGATGGGTATGGGAACCGCGACGGCCG
>CAZGTK010000237.1:0-4625 GCA_964528415.1 uncultured Burkholderiales bacterium
CGCCCTCGGCCTCGTCGGCGCTGGCGAAATGCGTCATCGCGCTCGCGGCCGCCACCGCGCGCGCGCGCGTGACGGCGCGCCAGAGTTCGGGGAACGCGGCGCTCGGCAGGCCGAGGCGGTTCATGCCCGTGTTGATCTTGACGAACACTTCCAGCATGCCGCGTCCCGACAGGCCTTCCAGCATCGCGACCTGCTCGCGCGTGTGCACCACCGGCCACAGGCGATAGTGCTCGCACGCGGCCAGCTCCTCCCGCGAGAACCAGCCTTCCAGCAGCAGGATGGGCAGCCGCGCGCCACGCTCGCGCAGCTCGATCGCGCGGTCGATCTCGAGCAGGGCGAAGCCGTCGGCGTCGTCCTCCAGCACGCGGGCAGCCTGCGCCAGCCCGTGGCCGTAGGCGTCGGCCTTGATGACGGCGAACGCGCGGGCGGCTGGCGCCGTGCGCTTGGCGACGCGATAGTTGTGGGCGAGCGCCGAGCCGTCGATCTCGGCCACCAGAGGGCGGCTCATGACCCGGAACGCGGCCGATCGGGGCTCAATCGCCGCCCTTCAGCTTGTCGTAGTGGCGGGCGAACACTCCCTCCAGCTCGTCGATCACCTCGGCGGCGGGCCGGCCGTGCACGGCGTGCTGCGTCATCCAGTGGGAGGTTTCGTGCAGCAGCTTGCGCGGATCCAGCATCGGGTAGGTGGAGCGCAAGCGCCGGATGGCCCGCACCACGGTTTCCTCGGCGGGACGCGGAATCGCGAGCGGCTCGCCGGGCACGTCCGGCGCAGCGGCCGGCGCCCCGCGCGCGGCGAGGAACTCGGCGAAGTCCAGCAGCGAACGCCGCTCGGCCTGCGGCAGCCGCCGGAACCATCCCAGCAGCGCCTTTTCCTCCGGCGTCATGAAGGCGCGACGTTGATCTTGAACACCGGCGCCTTGCGCCGCTCCTGCATCAGGTCGAGCGCGCTGACCAGCGCCGCCAGCACGCGGTCGGTGGTCCCCTGCGTGTCGTTCCACTGCTCGCGCGCCTGCGCCAGCAGCTCGCCGATGTTCTCCGGCGTCGGCCGGTCCTCCTCCATGATCATGTCTTCCAGCATGCCGGGCTTGACCTCGGGCCGGAACAGCAGCGCGTAGGTGGCGTCGTCGGGCCGCGCCGCGATCCAGCGCCCGTCGGCGTCGGTCGCCACCACCGGCACGCCGGGCGGCAGGTCGACGCGGCCGTCGTACATCACCAGCACGCGGCGGCCGTCCACCGCCTGCGCGACGGGATCGTCCCGGCCGGCTTCGGTGGCGCGTGCGACGGTCCAGTAGGCCGAGTGCGCCGGCGTGTCGTGGGCCGCGCCGCCGGCTGCCTGCGCGACGACGAGGGCGCCGAAACCGATGCCGACCACGGGCCGCCCGGCCTTGCGGAACAGGCCCACCAGCCGGAGCTCGTCGGCCACCCACGGGCAGTGCTCGGCGTCGGTGACGGGATACGCGCCGCCGAGTAGCCAGAGCGCGTCGTGCTGCAGCGCGCTGCCCGGCACCGCCTGCCCCGTGAACGGACGGCAGTAGGTGAAGCCGATGTCGCGGTTCTCGAGCTGCTTTTCAATCAGCCCGAGGAACTCGGCGTAGGTGTGCTGAACGACCAGGAAGTGCTTCATGCCTTGGAGGCGGGTTTCTGCAGGCGCGCCTTGGCGAAGTCGACGAAGGTCGACAGCAGGCGCGAGCGGAATTTCTCCTTCGGATAGACCATGGACATCAGGCGCGTGAGCTTGGGACGGAACGGGACCGCCACGAGCTGGTTGAGCTGCAGCTCCTTGTCCACGGTCACCCGCGAGACCACGCCGAAGCCGACGCCGGCCTGCACCACGCCCTTGACCGCCTCCGGGCTGCCGAGCTCCATGACGATGTCCAGCTCGTCGGCGGAGACGCCGGCACCCGCGAAGAACCGGTCGGCGAACTCGCGCGTGCCGGAGCCCGGCTCGCGGCTCACGTACGGGTGCTGCACCAGCTGCCTGGGCGTCACGTAAGCCGCCGCCGCCAGCGGGTGGCCCGGCGCGCAGATCATCACCAGCTCGTCCTCGCACAGTGTTTCCGTCGTGAGCGAGGACAGGTGCGAGGGCGACTCGATCAAGCCGATGTCGAGCGAATGATCCGCGACCTGGTTCTCGATCGCCTCCGAGTTGCCCACCACCAGGCGCGGCTGCACCTGCGGGTAGGCCGACTTGAACGCGCCGAGGACGTGCGGAATCATGAACTCGGCGATGGTGGTGCTGGCGCCCACCGACAACGGCCCCGCGATGCCGCCGGTCAGTTCCCCCATGCGCGTCTCGAGCTCGTCCGACAGCGACAGGATGCGCTCGGCGTACTGGTACACGAGCTGCCCGGCCGGGGTCAGGCTGATCCTGCCGTGGCTGCGCTCGAAAAGCCGCGTATTGAAATGCTCCTCCAGCTGCTTGACCTGGAAAGTCACCGCCGGCTGGGTCATGAACAGCTGCTCAGCGGCCTTGGTGAACGAAAGCTGCTTGGCAACGGTGAAAAACACCTGCAGGCGACGGTCCGCCATGGCATCCGCTGAACGTTGTTGTTGGTCTGGAACGGGACTCGAACGCTTCGGCAGCGTTCAGATATCATTGAAACACAATTCGTTTTCGCGGAACAGGGCAGATGAGCGAAGCCTGGCGCAACCTCGATCTGGAAGGCGGCGGCCTGCAGGCGGCCAACCTGAAGCTGGCGCGGCTGCTGAAGCGCCGCTCGCGCGCCTACGCGCTGCTCGTCGCGTTTCCCCTAGGGGCGCACCGCGCCTATCTCGACGAGCCGCGCGGCGCCTGGGCTTTTCGCGGTCTGACCCTGCTGGCCGCGGCCGGCTTCGTCGCCGGCTGGACGTGGCTCGGCTGGGCCGCGACGGCGGCGCTCGCCGGCTGGGCAATTCACGACCTGCGCTGGATCGACGATCGGGTGGCGGCCCTCAACAAGCGGTTGCGCATGCAGGTCTACCTGCGCCAGGGAGCGGGCGCCCCCGCCGGGTTTCGCGGACGGTACACGGACGACGCGCCGGCCGGCGAGCCTGCGGAATCCTCCGGCCGCGTCCCGTCGTTCGCCGAGCAGGAGCGGCTGCTGCGGGAGCTTGCCCGGCGCAAGACGGAAACGCCGCAGAAAAATTAACGCGGCGCGCGTTCTGCCCGCGCTGGGCGCGCGATGTTCTGTGGTATAAAAGCGCGGGCTCCCGCCGCCGGGCGCAAAGCCCGGCACGACAAGAACAACGAAATCCCGTTTCCGACCCCGGTCCTGCGGAGCGCGCACCGGAGCCCGAATGAACTTCGGCTTCTTCACCATCCTCGCGGCGCAGTTCTTCTCGTCGCTGGCGGACAACGCCCTGCTGTTCGCCGCCATCGCGCTGCTGAAGGAGCTGTCGGCGCCGGACTGGCAGACGCCGGTGCTGCAGCAGTTCTTCGTGTTCTCCTACATCGTGCTGGCGCCGTTCGTCGGTCCGTTCGCCGACGCGATCCCCAAGGGCCGCGTCATGTTCGTCAGCAACGCGGTGAAGTTCGTCGGCTGCATGGCCATGTTGGTCGGCCTGCATCCCCTGTACGCCTACGGCATCGTCGGCATCGGCGCGGCGATGTACTCGCCGGCCAAGTACGGCATCCTCACCGAGTACCTGCCGCCCGAGCGGCTGGTGTGGGCCAACGGCTGGATGGAGGGCCTCACCGTCGCCTCCATCATTCTCGGCGCCATCGTCGGCGGCGTGCTCATCGGGCCGCAGGCGCAGCAGCTCGCCCAGGGCGGCATGGGCCTGCCGGGCATCGACACCGCGGCTCGTCTCGCGCTCGTGGTGATCGTCGTGCTCTACGTCACGGCGGCGGTGTTCAACCTCTACATCCCGCGCGTCGCGCTCGACCACAAGCTGCCGAAGAAGACGCTGCCCTTCATCCTGCACGACTTCTGGCACTGCTTCCGGCTGCTGTGGAAGGACCCTCTCGGCCAGGTGTCGCTCGCCGTCACCACGCTGTTCTGGGGCGCCGGCGCGACGCTGCGCCTGATCATCCTCACGTGGGCCGCGGTGGCGCTCAATTTTTCGCTGGAGAAGTCGACGCTGTTGACCGCCGTGGTGGCCGTCGGCATCGCCATCGGCTCGGTCCTGGCGGCGAAGTTCGTGCACCTGGAACGCTCGGTGAAGGTGCTGCCGGTCGGCATCGCGATGGGCGTTGTCGTCATGCTCATGACGCTGGTGACGAATTTCTGGGTGGCGGCGGCACTGCTCGTCGCCGTCGGCGCGATGGGCGGCTTTTTCGTGGTGCCGATGAACGCGCTGCTGCAGCACCGCGGCCACCTGCTGATGGGCGCCGGGCACTCGATCGCGATCCAGAATTTCAACGAGAACCTGTCGATTCTCGCCATGCTGGGCGTCTACGCGCTCATGCTCCGCGCGGGCCTGTCGATCTACACGATCGTGCTGGTGTTCGGCCTGTTCGTCGCCGCGTGCATGACCGTGCTGTGGCGCAAGCACGGCCACGACCAGGACGCCGGCCAGACCTGACGCCGGCGGTCGAATGCTTCAGTCGCGGGCTGCTGCCGCCGGCTTGGCGGCGCCCGCTGTCGAGGCGCCGGATCCCGCCGGCAGCGGCGTCGGGCGCGGCTGTCCCGCCGGCGGTTGCGGCC
>CAZGTK010000238.1:0-4590 GCA_964528415.1 uncultured Burkholderiales bacterium
ACATGTCATTTACCAGAGCAAACAAAACAACACGGGCTATGTCTATTACGCCAAGAACAAAGGCGATACGTGGAGCAAGGGCAAAGCGCTCACGCAAGTCAAATCTGAAAAACCTCTCTCGACGTTCGGCGAGGTCGCCGGCATGCGCGTGGCGTTGCGCGTGCCCGGGGCGGCCGGCGCGGTGCAGCTCGCCGACGCGTCGTGCTTCGCGCGCGCCGGCGTCAAGGGGCCCGGCGCGGCGGTCTGGTTCGCGCAGCGCGGCGTCGCGGCGCCGGCGCGCCCCAATACCTGGATCGACGCCGCGGGCGGCCTCGTCGCCCGGCTCGGCGCGAGCGAGTTCCTGCTCGAGGACGGCTACGCGGCGGGCGCCGCCGCGGCGCTCGCGGCGCAGCCGCCCGCGGGCGTTGTCGGCGTCTACCCGGTGCTGCGGCAGGATGCGTCGTTCGTCGTCGCCGGCGACGAAGCGCTCGCCGCCCTCGCGGAGGTGTGCTCGTTCAACTTCGCGCGGCCCGACCTGCCGTCGGATCTGCTCGTGATGACGCGCGTCGCGCACGTCTCCGCGCTGGTGATCCCCTTCGCTATCGGCGGGCGCCGCGCGTTCCGCCTCTGGTGCGACGGCTCCTTCGGGCCGTACCTGCTCGAGTGCCTGCTGGAAGTCGCCGAAGGGCTCGGCGGCGGCCTCGCCGGTCTCGCCGACCTCCTTCCCCAACCCGCCAACCCCTGAGACCGACCGCTGGAGACCGCCCGTGAACCTCACCCAGGCCAAGAAGTTCGTCAAGGACCACAACGTCAAGTTCATCCTGGCGCAGTTCGTCGACATCCACGGCGCCGCCAAGACCAAGGCGGTGCCGGCGCACCACCTCGAGGACATCGTCACCGACGGCGCCGGCTTCGCCGGCTTCGCGGTGTGGGGCCTCGGCATGGGCCCCGAGGGCCCGGACTACATGGCGGTCGGCGACCTCGGCACGCTGTCGCTGGTGCCGTGGATGCCGGGTTTCGCGCGCATCGCCTGCGACGGCCACGTCAAGGGCAAGCCCTACGCCTACGACGCGCGCGTCGTGCTCAAGCGCCAGCTCGACAAGCTGAAGAAAAAAGGCATGACCTTCTACACCGGCATCGAGCCCGAGTTCCTGCTGCTGCGCAAGGACGACGCCGGGCACGTGCATCCGTACGACGCCACCGACACGCTCGACAAGCCGTGCTACGACTACAAGGGGCTGTCGCGCACGAGCGCGTTCCTCGAGAAGCTGGTGGACTCGCTCGCGGCGGTGGGCTTCGACGTCTACCAGGTCGACCACGAGGACGCCAACGGGCAGTTCGAGATCAACTACACGTTCAGCGACTGCCTCACCAGCGCCGACCGCTACGTGTTCTTCAAGATGGCGGCCTCCGAGATCGCCAACCAGATGGGCATGATCTGCACCTTCATGCCGAAGCCGTTCGTCAACCGCACGGGCACCGGCGCCCACATCCACATGTCGATCGGCGACGGCAAGGTCAAGAACCTGTTCCACGAC
The DNA here is from genome assembly GCA_964528415.1 of uncultured Burkholderiales bacterium. Taxonomy (GTDB): domain Bacteria; phylum Pseudomonadota; class Gammaproteobacteria; order Burkholderiales; family UBA6910; genus DATIUV01. The sequence continues at coordinate 1,518 of CAZGTK010000238.1, forward strand.
GACAAGGACAAGCGCGGTCTGGGGTTGTCGAAGATGGCGTACCACTTCCTCGCCGGCATCCTCGCGCACGCGCCGGCGCTGACCGCGGTGGCGGCGCCGACGGTGAACAGCTACAAGCGGCTGGTGGTCGGGCGCGCGCTCTCGGGCGCGACCTGGGCGCCGGCCTACGTCTGCTACGGCGACAACAACCGCACGGCGATGGTGCGCGTGCCGTACGGCCGGCTCGAGCTGCGGCTCGGCGACGGCAGCGCCAACCCCTACCTCGTCACCGCTGCGCTGATCGCCGCGGGCATGGACGGCGTCGAGCGCAAGCTCGATCCCGGCGAGCCGATCAACGAGAACCTCTACGAGTGGTCCCCCGACAAGCTGAAGAAGCACGGCGTCGGCATCCTGCCGCAGACGCTGCACGAGGCGATTGACGCCATGGAGGCCGACGACGTGGTCAAGGGCGCGCTCGGTGCCGACCTCGCCGCCGAGTTCATCCGGCTGAAGCGCATGGAGTGGGTCGAGTACCAGCGCCACGTCTCCGACTGGGAGATCGCGCGCTACCTGGAGATGTTCTGATGTGCGGCATCGTAGGACTGCTGGTCAAGAACGAGCGGCTGCGGCCGCAGCTCGGCGAGCTGATGCTGCCGATGCTGATCGCGATGACGGAGCGCGGGCCCGACTCGGCTGGGCTGGCGGTGTTCACGGGCGAGGTCGGCGCCGGCGAGTTGAAGTTCAGCCTCTACGCGCCGGAGGAGGAGTTCAACTGGGCCGGGCTGCAGGCGGATTTCGCGAAGCACGTCGGCTCCGAGGTGAAGCTCGAGGTGAAGGGCAACCACGCCGTGCTGACCTCGCACCTCGAGCCGAGGGTGGTGCGCAACTGGATCGCCGAGCACTACCCGAGCCTGCACGTGCTGTCGGCGGGCAAGTCGATCGACGTCTACAAGGACACCGGCACGCCGGGCGAGGTGGCGAAGCGCTACGACTTCGGGCGCCTGCAGGGCACGCACCTGGTCGGCCACACGCGCATGGCGACCGAGTCCGCGGTCACGCCGGACCGCGCGCACCCGTTCACCGCCGGCGAGGATTTCTGCCTGGTGCACAACGGCTCGCTGTCCAATCCCTACAGCATCCGCCGCAAGCTGGAGCCGCTCGGCATCCGTTTTCGCACCGACAACGACACCGAGGCCGCGTGCCGCTACCTGGAGTGGCGCATGCGCGAGGGCGACGACCTGGAGGCGGCGCTCAAGCGCGGCTTCGACGAACTCGACGGCTTCTTCACGTTCCTGATCGGCACCCGGGACAAGCTCGCCCTGGTGCGCGACGCCTTCGCCTGCAAGCCGGCGGTGGTGGCGGAGACCGACGACTACGTGGCCATCGCCTCCGAGTACCGGTCGCTCGCCCGGCTGCCCGACGCGAAGAACGCGGCGCTGTTCGAACCCAAGCCCGAGGAGCTGTACGTATGGAAAGTGTGAACTTCGACCTCGCCGACGGCTCGGTGCGGCCGCTCAACCGGTACCTGCACCGCGACCTGCCGCGCGACGTGCCCACGCGCGTGCGCGTGGCCAATCCCGGCGGCGCGCACAACATCGCCGTCGGCGTCGACGCGCCCGCGCAGATCGAGATCGAGGGCCATGCCGGCTACTACGCCGCCGGCATGAACAAGCTTGCCAGCGTCACGGTGCACGGCAACGCCGGCCCCGGCGTCGCCGAGAACATGATGTCGGGGCGCGTGCACGTGAAGGGCTTCGCCTCGGTTTCCGCCGGCGCCTCCGGCCACGGCGGGCTGCTGGTGATCGACGGCGACGCGTCGCTTCGCTGCGGCATCTCGATGAAGGGCATCGACATCGTCGTCGGCGGCTCGGTGGGCGACTTCTCCGCGTTCATGGCGCAGGCCGGCCGGCTGGTGGTGTGCGGCGACGCCGGCGACGCGCTCGGCGATTCCCTTTACGAGGCCGTGATCTACGTGCGCGGCGCCGTGAAATCGCTCGGCGCCGACGCTCACGAGGAGCCGATGACGGACACGGATTACCGCGCCGTCGGCGAACTGCTCGAGGCCGCCGGCTTCGACCACGATCCGCGGGAGTTCCGGCGCGTCGCCTCGATGCGCTCGCTCTACCATTGGAACGCGGATGCGAACCAGGAGTACTGAGATGAACGTGTCTTCGCCGCAGAGACGCATGGACGCGGAGGGGATCGCCAGAGTGGGGCACGCATACCTCTTCGCCTCGGCGCCACCGCATTTGGTAGGTATGCCTCGACAGTGCCGGTTGCACCCTCGAGGGAACCTCCACGCAAGCACTTCACCGCGCAGACGCGGAGACGCGAAGAGAGCCAGCGGGACATGGAGCTCCCTTCTCTGCGCCTCGGCGCCCCTGCGGCCAGGAAGGACGCAATCATGAATGCCCCTCCCCATCACCCCAGGCACCTCCGGCTGGAGGAGAGCGCCGGCTACGACCGCCGCGTGATCGACTACATCCACAACGCCGCCGCGCACGGCCTCTACGAGATCCGCGGCCTCGGCGCCAAGCGCAAGGTGCCGCACTTCGACGACCTCGTCTTCCTCGGCGCGTCGATGTCGCGCTACCCGCTCGAGGGCTACCGCGAGAAGTGCGCGACGAAGGCCGTGCTCGGCAGCCGCTACGCGACGAAGCCGATCGAGCTGGAGATCCCGATCACGATCGCGGGCATGAGCTTCGGCTCGCTCTCGGCCAACGTGAAGGAGGCCCTCGGCCGCGCCGCGACCGAGATGGGCACCTCCACCACCACCGGCGACGGCGGCATGACGCCGGAAGAGCGCGAGTCCTCCAAGACCCTGGTGTACCAGTGCCTGCCTTCGCGCTACGGCTTCAATCCGGACGACCTGCGCAAGGCCGACGCTATCGAATTGGTGATCGGCCAGGGCGCCAAGCCGGGCGGCGGCGGCATGCTGCTGGGCCAGAAGGTGAACCCGCGCGTCGCCAAGATGCGCACCCTGCCGGAAGGCGTGGACCAGCGCTCCGCCTGCCGCCACCCGGACTGGACCGGCCCGGACGACCTCGCCATCAAGATCCAGGAGCTGCGCGAGATCACCGACTGGGAGAAGCCG
>CAZGTK010000239.1:0-4572 GCA_964528415.1 uncultured Burkholderiales bacterium
TCTTCTGGATGTCGACGTTCAGCTTCTCGCGCTGGGACAGCATCTCGTCGAGCTCGTGCTTGCCCAGAACCGCGCGCAGCGTCGTCTGCGCGAGCTGGCTGGTCGCCACCAGGTAGTTCTCGACCTGGATGATGGCGCGCTCCGGGTCCACGACGCGGAAGTAGATCACCGCGTTGACCTTGACCGAGACGTTGTCGCGCGAGATCACGTCCTGGCTCGGCACGTCCATGGTCACGGTGCGCAGGTCCACCCGCACCATCTGCTGCAACCCGGGGATGACGATGATCAGGCCCGGACCCTTGACCTTCCAGAAACGGCCGAGCATGAAGATGACGCCGCGCTCGTACTCCCGCAGGATGCGGAAGGACGCGACGACGATCACCGCGATCAGAATCAGGAAACCGCCTAGGCCCAGTTCAGGAAACATCGCTACGCTCCTTGGTTGTCATGCGGATTCGTGGGGCACCACGTCGAGCACGAGGTCCTTGACGGCGACCACCCGGACCTTTTGCCCCTTGGCCAGCGCGCCGGGGGCGCGCACCCGCCAGAGCTCGCTGTGGACGAAGGCCATGCCTTCCCCGCCGGGCGCCTCGTCCACCATTTCGCCCACGCGGCCGACCAGCTCCTCGACGCCGCTCACGACCGGCCGCCGCCGCGCCTTCAATGCCATGCCGACGACGAAGATCAGGAACACGGCGGAGAGCGCGGCGACCACGCCGACCACCTCCCACGGGATGCCGAAGCCCGGCACCTCGGTGTCGATGAGCATGATGGAGCCGATCACGAACGCAACCAGGCCGCCTATGCCGAGCGCGCCGAAGCTGGGCATGAACGCCTCGCCCACCATGAAGGCAATGCCGAGCAGGATGAGCGCCAGCCCGGCGTAGTTCACCGGCAGCAGCTGGAAGGCGAACAGCGCCAGCAGCAGGCAGATGGCGCCGGCGACGCCGGGCAGGATGAAGCCCGGGTTCGAGAACTCGAAGAACAGCCCGTAGATGCCGACCAGCATCAGGATGTAGGCGACGCTCGGGTTGGTCAGGATCGCCAGCAGCTCGACGCGCCAGTCGGGCTCGTAGGCGAGCCGCGGCGCCGCGGCCAAGTCCAGCGTGCGCTCGCCGGCCGCCGTCTTGACCTTGCGCCCGTCGAGCTGAAGCGTGAGGTCGGCGACGTCGGCCGCCACAAGGTCCACCACGTTGAGCTTGACGGCTTCCTCGGCCGACAGGCTGACCGCTTCGCGCACCGCCTTTTCGGCCCACTCCGCGTTGCGCCCCCGCAGCTGCGCGAGCCCGCGGATGTAGGCCGCGGCGTCGTGGACCTGCTTGGCGCGCATGGCGTCGGCGGAGGACGGCGCCTTGGCCGGTTCCTCCGCGCTTTGCTCCGGCTTCTTGCCCTTGGCGTCCTTCGGCTTGGCGCCGTCGGGCTTGTCGGCCTTGTCCGCCTGCTCCTTCGGCTCGAGCGGCGACTCCGGCTTCTGCGGCTCGGGCACGCCGCCGATCTGGACCGGCGTCGCCGCGCCCAGGTTGGTCCCGGGCGCCATCGCGGCGATATGGCTGGCGTAGAGAATATAGGTGCCCGCGCTCGCCGCCCGCGCGCCGCGCGGCGACACGAACGTGGCCACCGGCACCGGCGAGGCCAGGATGCCCTTGATGATCTGGCGCATCGAGGTGTCGAGCCCGCCCGGCGTGTCCATCTGCAGGACCACCAGCTGCGCTCCCTGCTTCTCGGCGAAGGCGAGGCCGCGCGTCACGTAATCCGCGATCGCCGGTCCCACCGCGTCCTGGAACGAGATGACGACCACCGGCGCCGCGGCGGGCGGCGGCTTGGCCTGGTCCGCGGCGAACACGGCGGCGCCGGCGGCGAGCGCCAGCAGGGAAAGATAACGTCGGCAGCGTCGGAGCAGCACGGATGGGTGTCGGATCGCGGTTTCGCTAAGCCTTTGGCCGCGGCGTGGGGCGGCGGTTCCGTGGCCGAGGGCGCACCGCTATGCCGCCAGTATAGCGGCATCGGCGGCCGCGGCCGTGCCGTCATGCGGCGGGGGGCTTGCGCGGCCCCGGGAATTGGCGCATAAAGCGCCTTTTTTTGCCCCCTTCCCCATGAAGAAGCCGGTCAGCCGGATCCTGGTGATCAACGACGAGAACCTGGTGCTGCGCGAGCTCATCAAGGGGCTCAACTCGGCCGCCCGGCTGCTCGAGAACCCCTACGGCGTCACCTTCACCGGCGTGACCACCGCGCTGGAGGCGCTGCGGCTGATCGAGGAGGACGGCGACATCCAGGCGGTCGTCGTCGACGACAAGCTCTACACGCTCAAGTCCGAGGCCAACGGGCAGCGCTCGCTGCAGATGTCGGCGCTGGAGCTGGTGCAGCGGATCACCCGTTTCCGGCCGGAGATCGACGTCTACATCCTCATCGCGCGCGAGGAGGAGGACGAGGTGGTGGACGCGCTTTTCACCGAGTCGGTCGACGGCTACTTCTACCGCGAGGAGAAGGACTACAGCGGCTGGTACCGGATCCTCTCGGCGCAGATCCAGGAGAAGGCGCGCACCCCGTTCTACGACCAGCTGAAGAGCTACGTGCTGATGGCCAAGGACGCCTGGCACACGCCCGGGCATTCCTCCGGCGACAGCCTGCGCGGCAGTCCATGGGTCAACGATTTCTACGAGTTCATGGGCGAGCACATCTTCGACGCCGACCTGTCGGTGTCGGTGCCGATGCTGGATTCGCTGATGGAGCCCACCGGCGTGATCCGCGACGCGCAGGACATCGCCGCCAAGGCGTTCGGCGCGCGGCGCACCTTCTTCGCCACCAACGGCACCTCGACCGCCAACAAGGTGATCTTCCAGACCCTGCTGGCCCCGGGCGAAAAGCTGCTGCTCGACCGCAACTGTCACAAGTCGGTGCACCACGGCGTGGTGCTTTCCGGCGCGCACCCGATCTACCTGGATTCGTCGGTCAACCGCAAGTTCGGCGTCTACGGGCCGGTGCCGAAGAAGACCATCCTGAAGGCGATCGAGGACCACCCCGAGGCCGAGGCCATGATCCTGACCTCGTGCACCTACGACGGCCTGCGCTACGACCTCGCGCCCATCGTCGAGGCCGCGCACGAGCGCGGCATCAAGGTCATCATCGACGAGGCCTGGTACGGCCACGCGCGCTTCCACCCGTCGCTGCGGCCGACGGCCCTGGAGGCGGGGGCCGACTACGCGACGCAGAGCACGCACAAGGTGCTCTCGGCGTTCTCCCAGGCGAGCATGATCCACGTCAACGACCCGGCGTTCAACGAGCACCTGTTCCGGGAAAACTTCAACATGCACACCTCCACCAGCCCGCAGTACGCGATGATCGCGAGCCTCGACGTCGGGCGGAAGCAGGTCATGATGGAGGGCTACAAGCTGCTCAAGCGCACGCTGGAGCTGGCCGCCGAGCTGCGCGGCCAGATCAACTCCACCGGCGTGTTCCGCGTCCTGGAGCTGGAGGACCTGCTGCCGGACGAGGTGCGCGAGGACAACGTCCGGCTCGATCCCACCAAGGTCACGGTGGACATCTCCACCTGCGGCCTCACCGTCGAGGAGCTGCAGCGCGAGCTGTTCGACCGCTACAACATCCAGGTCGAGAAGTCGACGTTCAACACGCTGACGCTGCTGCTCACCATCGGCACGACGCGCAGCAAGGTTTCGCGGCTGTACGACGCGCTGATGCGCATCGCCCGCGAGGGCCGCTCGCCGCGGCGGCTCTACCAGACGCCGGACGTGCCGCGCTTCACCGAACTCAAGTACCTGCCGCGCGACGCGTTCTACTGCGGCGGCGAGCTGGCGCCCCTGCTGGACGAGCGCGACCGCGTCAACAGCGCGCTGGCAGGCAAGGTTTCCTGCGACCAGATCGTGCCGTATCCACCGGGCATCCCGGTGGTGGTGCCGGGGCAGGTCATCACGCAGGAGATCGTGCAGTACCTGATGAGCCTGCTGCGCTCGCCGAAAAAGGTGGAGATGCACGGGATCGTCTACGACGGCTACCTGCCCTGTATCCGGGTGCTGCGGGGGGTCGAGGAGCGGGGCCTCAAGAAGCTGCCGCGCAAGGCCTGAGCGGCGGCCGCCGGAGCTTGCGCGAAGCCGCTGATCCTAAGACAATCACAACCTTTTTCCGGAATCACGACGCACGGCGGCCGAGCCCGCCGTGCATCCGTTTTGGACGTGCGCCATGTCCCATGTGATGAATACCTATAACCGCCTGCCGGTCGCGTTCGAGCGCGGCGAAGGCTGCTGGCTGTGGGACGCGCAGGGGCGCCGTTACCTTGACGCGCTCTCGGGCGTCGCCGTGACCGGCATCGGCCACGCGCATCCGCGGCTGGCGGAGGCGCTGTGCGCGCAGGCGCGCACGCTGATCCACACCTCCAACATCTACCGGATTCCGCTGCAGGAGCGGCTCGCGGACCGGCTGTGCACGCTCGCCGGCATGGACAACGCGTTCTTCTGCAACTCCGGCGCGGAGGCCAACGAGGCCGCCATCAAGCTGGCGCGGCTCTACGGCCACCAGCGCGGCGTCGAGACGCCGACCATCGTTGTCATGGAGCACGCC
>CAZGTK010000240.1:0-4569 GCA_964528415.1 uncultured Burkholderiales bacterium
CCCGCAACACCAGCTGTCGCACCGGCGCACGGTCGCCGAACAGCCGCGATAGCTGGAGCTGGGCGCGGTTCGGACGGTCCTTGAGCGCGAGCCGGTCGCGCAGGTAGTCGAAAGCGAGCTCCTTGTTGGTGCAGTAGGTGACGTCGCCGGCGTAGGCGGCACGCCGCTCCGCCGGCGTCTGACCGTGGACCACGGTCCCCACCGTCAGCCCCAGCATGCGATAGACGGGCCCCATCGCCTGCGCGTCGCGCGCCGTCAGGTAGTCGTTGACGGTGATGACGTGCACCGGAATGCCCGCCAGCGCCGCCGCGCAGGCCGGCAGCGTCGCCGTCAGCGTCTTGCCCTCCCCGGTTTCCATTTCGGCGACGAGCCCGTTCAACAGCGCGAACCCGCCGGCGATCTGGGAAGGATAGTGGCGCTGCCCGAGGACCCGATCCGCCACTTCGCGCACCAGCGCGAACGTGAGCGCCACGCGCTCGAGCACGAACCCATCGCGCCGCAGGTCGGAGCGCAGCCGCTCGGCCAGCGCGGTGAGCTCCGCGTCGTTCATCGCGGACAGGCGCGGGGCGTGCGATTCGACGTGCTCGACGATGGGGCTGCGGCGGCAGCGCAGGGTCTTGAGCGAGCGCGACAGCGGGCCGGTCGCGCGTGACGCGAGACGGTCGAGCAGCCTGGCCCGCTCCTGACGCTGCTCGGCGTAGGCGCTGTCCAGCGACGCCTGGACCAGGGTCAGCTCAAACATTGAAGCGCGACAGAAACAGCTGGCGCGCCTGGCGGTACCACTGCACCGCCAGCGGCTCCCAGCCGTAGTCGAAGCGCACGAAAGCGTGTCCGCCGACAAACGGCGCGCCCTCGTGCGGCAGCTCGAGCTCCACCTGGAAGAAGCGCTGCACCGCCTTGCGGCCCTTGGGGTCGCTCGGGTCGACGGCGAGCCCGCCGCCGCCCCGATTGCCGAGCGCCGGCGTCGGCAGCTCGTCGCCGGCGGCGGGAACCAGGCGCGTGATGGCGGCCGGGAACACGCGACCGATCTCCTCGGCCAGGCGCACGTCGATCGCGCGCGTGCGCTCGCGCACGAGGTGGATGTCCTGCTGCGGGATCACCGTGCGCACGGTCGTGGTCTCCTGGGACAGGACATGGGCGAGAACGTCGCCCTGGCGCACGAACCGACCGGGCAGGTCGCTCGCGCGCGGCAGCGCGAACACGCCATCGGCGCGGCTGCGAATGACGAGTTCGTCCGCCTTCTGCTGGACGCGGGCCAGCTGCTGCCGCACGAAGCGCTGCTCCTCCTTGATCATCTCCAGCTTGACCCGCGCCAGCGTGAGCCCCTCGCGGTAGCGAGCGTCCAGCTCCCGCAGGCGGCCGTTCAGGACCTGCAGCTCGGTTGCGAGCGCGGGCTCGCGCAGACGCACCAGGGGATCGCCGTAAGCAACGCGCTGTCCCGGCTGCGCCAGCACCTCGACGACGAAGCCGTCCACCCCGGCGCGCACCATGCCTTCGTCCGGGACCCAGACAACCCCCTCGGCGACGCTGCGAAAGGGCACCGGCACCGCCACCAGCAGCAACAGCACGGCGGCGGCGAGGCCGGCGCTCACGCCGACGGCGCGCTGCCGCACCCGCTTCAGGCGCGGGCTGTTCAGCAGGTAGTTCACGATCTTGCCTCCGGGAATGAGGAACCACGTGGTCAGGGTGAAGGCAGCGAAGATGAACGCCAGGATCAGCGAGTAGTCGCCGAGGAAGACGAAGATCGCGATCAGCACCAGGACCCGGTAGCAGAACGCCGCGACCGAGAAGCCGACGAACCAGCGCTTCTCCCCGGGCGTCGCGTGAGGCGGCTCGGCCTCGGCGCGCTTGAACAGATAGCGCTCGGCGAGATAGGCGAGGTACTGGTTGGCGCGCGTGCGCAGGTTGGGGATCTCGATCCAGTCCGACAGCATGTAGTAGCCGTCGAAGCGCAGCAGCGGGTTGATGTTGAACAGGACCGTGGAGATGCCGGCAATCAGCATCACGTTGTAGAGCGCTGCCCGCGCGATCCCCGGCTCCATGCCGACCCAGAGCAGCATCGCCCCGGACGCGAGCGCCAGCTCCACCATCATCCCGGCGGCGCCGACGACGACCCGCTGCCACTTGCTGCGGAACGCCCATGCCGCCGACGCGTCGACGTACGGCACCGGCGTCAGCACGAGGATCATCACGCCCATCTCGTGCACCTCGCCGCCGAACGCCTTGACGGCATAGGCATGGCCGAACTCGTGCACCGCCTTGACCAACGGGAACAGCAGCCAGAGCAGGAGCAGGTTTTCCGCCGACAGCACGCGGTCCAGCACGTTCTCGGACAGCTCGTTCCAATGGGTGACGGCCAGCACGGTCCCGAGGCCGACCAGGACAGACCAGAGGAGAAATCCCGCAACGCCGAACAGCGGCCGCGCCAGCCCCACGGTGCGGTTCAGGAAGCGCTCGGGGTCCAGCAAGGGGATCTGCCAGGCGAACAGCGCAAACACGCGGCGCAGGACGTTGCGCCGCCGGAACTGCAGCCGGCGACGGAACACCTCCTGCGCGTCCGGCGTGACGTTGCAGAGCAGCACGTCGGCCGTGTGCAGCTTCGCGAGCAACTGGATCATCTCGTCCTGCGTGACCGCGTCGTCGCCGAGCTGCTCCATCGAGTCGCGCCAGATCTCGTCCACCGTGCGATGACCGTCCATGAGGCCGATCAGGGCATGGGCCGCCGGCGAGAAGCGGTGGTAGCGCTCCGAGCTGGGGTCGGCCAGGACGTACCAGGTCTGGCCGCGGTAGACGTGGCGGTGGATCCGGGCGTGGGCGGCCAGGCGCGGCCGCAGCTCGGCTACGCGGTACCAGTTGGAGGAAAACAGCGACTCGGACATGCGGGTTCGGCGATTCTCCGGCGCGGCTCGCAGACGCGCTCAGGGCAGCCAGGACCACAGCTTGAGCCGCAGCCAGTCGACGATCTCGTGGGTCCAGATCCAGACATAGCGGCGCCGCTCGATATCGACCTTGCCCACGCCCTCCATGCCGGGACGAAGGCGCGGGTCCTCGCGCTCCAGTCTGGCCTCGACGCGGAAATAGTTGCGGCCCTCCGACGGAGTCGACACCGGGGTGATCTTCTCGACGCTGAACGGGATCGGCTCGTGAGGAAAAGCCGACAGCAGCAGGTTGCCGGTCTGGCCCACTTTCACGTCCGGGATGTCGCGCTCGTCCACCTGCAGCATGACGCGATACGCGTTGAGCGGGGCGACCTCGTAGAGCACGGTCCCCCGCTCCACGGGCGCGCCCAGCTGCTGGCTCAGGTCGCCCGAGACGACGACGCCGTCGAACGGCGCCTTGATCTGGGTCCGGGCCAGCTGGTCATCCACCAGCGCGAGCTGCGCCCGCGCCTGGGCGAGCTGCGCCGAGAGCACTTCCACCTGCGCCGGGTTGCGCTCGGCCATCGCCTGCCGGTACTGCTTCTGCAGCTCGTCCTCCTGCGACAGCCACTTGAGGCGCTCGAGGCGCAGGTCGCGATCGTCCAGCGACGCCAGCAGCGCGCCCTGGCTCACGACGTCGCCCGCGCGCACCTTCGCCTCGCGGATGAAGCCGTTGAATGGCGAGACGGCGGCGATCTGCACGCGCGGCTCCAGCACGGTGCGCGCCGACGCGCGATAGTCGCCCTTGGCGAAGATCAGGAAGGCGGCCAGCGCCACGGTCAGGCCCGTGCCCAGCTTGAGGCCGATGTGGCGCGGCCCCGTCAATTGCGCCACCTTCACCCGAGCCCACTCGGCGATCTTGGCGGGCAGCCATTGGTCCTCGCGCCAGTGGGTTTCCAGCGGCGGGCCCGCCACGGCCGCCAGCGCCTGCACCAGCTCGATCGTCGGCGCGTCGAACACGCGCCCGGCAGGGCGCTCCAGCGTGATCGCCCCCGCCGGCGGATCGGCGCTGCCCAGCGGGACGGTCAGCACGCATTCGTCGTCCTGGCTCTCGGCCAGCGCCGCGTGCGCCCGCGCGACTGCGGGCCCGAGGGTTTCCAGCCCCGGGACCGCGATCGCCGCCCGCTGGTCGATCGCCTCCTCCATGGCATCGGCGATTCCCCGCAACAGGTTGGTGCGTTCCCGAAACTGGGCGTTGTGCGACACCGCCTCGATGCGCACCTGGCCGCCCCGCAGAAACCCCAGCGTGACGCGATCGCAGGCGAGGCGGTTCGCCACCGCGTTGACGAAGGCCGTGGCGGCCTCGGCGAAGCGCTCGTGGCCGAGGCCCGCGGCCATCAGGTCGAGCACGGTTTGCAGGCGGTCCCGACGGGCCGCTTCCTTGTCCACCTCGACCCGGTACAGCATCAGCTCGACCTGGGCGGCGCCCCAGTGCAACTGGCGAAGGACGGTCTGCAGCTCGCGCTCGGGGCGGCTCACGACGTCGAGCACGACGACGCCGTGCAGCGCTTCGCGCACTTCCAGCGGATAGGCCACGTGGCAACTGGCCGGGCTCGCCTCGCCGGTCGGCACCACCAGGCCACGCCGCTCGGCCAGCGCCCGCTGCGCTGCGCCCGAGAGGTAGCTCATGTCGCGGCGCACGTCGGGCCAG
>CAZGTK010000241.1:0-4561 GCA_964528415.1 uncultured Burkholderiales bacterium
TCAGCGGGCCGCGGCAGGCAAAGTCCCTGGATTCCGGCTTTCGCCGGAATGACGAGGAGGGATGGGGAGCGTGGTGGGCCATCACTCGCCGTTCTCGCTCAACCAATACGCCTTCCGGCACAGCGGCTGCATTTCGCACCAGGCGCAGGTGCCGTCGTCGCCGTGGGCGGTGAGCGGCGCGCCGGCGCGCAGGCGCTGGAACAGCGAGGCAAGCCGCTCGCGCTCGGCCGCGGCAAGCGCCTGCGGATCGTCGGGCAGCGCGACGGTCTTCGGCGCCGGCTTGTCGAGGCTGACGAACGCGGCCTCCGCCACGCCTTCCTGAAGCAGCGCGTAGCCGGTGAGCTGCACGTCCTCGCCCGGCGCTTCGACGCGCATTTGCAGCTTCCGCGCGGCCGCGGTCTTGTAGTCCAGCACGGCGAACTCGGCCGCACGCGCGTGGCCTGCGCCTTCCTCTCTCGCGCCGACAGCCGCCCCGCTCGCACTTGGCTCCGATGCGACGGCTCCGCCGCCGCCCTCGCGTCGCTCCGCATCCCTCGCGCCGCCCGCCCCCTCCCGCCGGTCGAGGCGGTCGAGGCGGCCGCGCAGGCGCAGGGCGCCGCCGGGGTAGTCGATGTCGGCGGTGCGCGAGACTTCGGCTTCGGCGAAGCGCCAGCCCTCCCCCTCGCGCCGCGCCTGCCAATCGAGGTACGCGGGGATCAGCGCCTTCCAGGTGATGAGCCAGGCGTTGGCGGCGTAGTTGGCGCGGATCAGGCTCTCGAACACGCGTTCCGAGATCGTCTCCAGCTCGCGCGCGAGCGTCTCGCGATCGCCGCCCGCGACAGTGAGATGCGTCTCGTGGAAGCGCTTGAGCGCCTCGTGCACGACTTCGCCGTAGTCGCGCTTCTCGACGTCCTCGCGCACCTCGTCGAGCTCGTTGAGCTTGAGCATGTGCCGCGCGAAGAACTGGTACGGGCACGCGACCAGGCTGCCATAGGCGCTGACGGTGATGCTGTCGGGTACCAGCGCGGGGGCCGCGGGTGAGGGGGCGCCCGAAGGCGCAAGCGCCGGCGCAGCGCCTCCCAGGGCCGCCATCGCGCCGCGCGCTGGGGCGGCCGTCAGTATCCCTGGCGGCGCGCTCCCGGGAATCGCAGACGCTTCTGCTCGCGCGGGCGGGTGAGCGACGTCCGCCGCGCGCACGTCCGCGAGCGGCACGCGCGCGAGCCACTCGCCGTCGCGCAGACCGCTGCCGTAGGCGAGCTGGTGGAACGCCTCCAGCAGCTCGAACATCGGGCTCACCAGGTTGTCTTCGCCGCGCAGCTGCGCCTGCCAGGTGACGAACACTTCGCGCGACCGGGCGACGAGGCCGATCAGGTCGCGGCGCGACTGCTCGAGCTCGTCGGCGCGCGTGGGCAGCCCCAGCTCGCGGCGCACGGCCTGGTTGAAGAACAGCCCTGCGTCGGGCCGCGCCGGGAAGTGCGCGGCGTCGCAGCCGATCATGACGACACCGTCGAACGCTCGCAGCCGCGTCGCGGCGAGGTGCGTGAAGACGACGGGGCTCGTCACGTCGCGGTCGCGGAAGGTCTCCGCTTCCAGCTGGCGGTCGAGCCAGCGGCGGAAGTCGCCGAACGCGACGCGCGGCCCGTCGTCGGCGAGCTCGCGCGCAAGGCGCGTGACCACGTCCGCCACCTGCTGGCCGGCGACGTCGCTCGCGAGCCCGCGGTCGATGCCGAGCAGCGCGAACGCGAGCCGCACGCGGTCGAGCCATTCGCCCAGCGGCGCGGGCCGCCCGCCCAGCGCCCGCGCGGCCTCCGCGAGGCGCTCCAGCATCGGCGCGGCGGCCTCCGCCTCGCCGTGCGCGAGCCGCCGGAACGCGTTGAGCCCCGAGACGACGCTGTGCCGGCGCGTGAGCCGCTCGAGCTCGAACACGGCGTTCTTACGCGCGGCCGCGGGCAGGTCGGCGAAGATGAGCGGCGACTTGAGCAGGTCGAGCAGGTCCTGGTGGTAGAAGTCGCCGGCCACGCAGTCAAAGAGCCGCATGATGACGGTGGTGGCGGCGACGGTGGAGAGCGTCCAGCCGGTCTCGTCCTCCACCAGCACCTCGGCGCGCTCGAGCAGCGCGCGGAGCCGCCGCGCGGCGAGGCGGTCCTGCGCGACGACGGCGATCCGCTGCCGGCCTTCCAGCAGCCAGGCGCGGATTTTCGCGTCGGCGGCGCGCGCCTCCAGCTCCAGGCTCGGCGCGCCGCACAGCGCGAGACGCCCCGCGAGCGGGCTCGCGGCGTGCGCCTGCGCGAAGGTCCGCGCGCGGGTGTAGAGGTGCGGCGCCTCGGCGTCGCGCGCGGGCCAGGCGGCGTGCAGGAGCTGCGCGAGCGGGTCGCTGCCGGCGTCGACCTCAAGCACCAGCACGTCGGCGCGGGCGGCGTACGCGTCGACGAACGCCTGCTCGGCGGGCGTCAGCGTTTCGACCCCCACCAGCACCAGCGGCCCCGGCGGCGCCTTGGCGAGCCGCGCGAGCTGCAGGTGGTAGCGCCCGACCCGATCGACTTCGCCGTCGCCGGCGGACAGCGCACGCCAGGCTTCGTGCACGAGGCGCGCCTCGAACTGCATCGACTCGCCGGCCTTCGCCTGGTACGCCGCTTCGAGCCGCGCAACCAGATCGTCCGCGCTCGCCGGCAGCGCGACGCGCTGCTCGGTGAGCTCGGCGCACAGCGCGGCCAGCTCGGCGGCGACGTGCCACAGGTCCGCCTCGGGAAACCACTGGTGGCCGCTCAGCGCCTCGTAGAGCTGCGCCTCGCGCCGGGCGTCGGGAACGCACGCCACATCAACGGGAACGTCCGCGGCCCAGTCCGGCAGCGTGCCGAGGCGCGGCAGCAGCAGCGCCGGCGCGCCGCTCGCGCGCGCGAGCTCGCGGGCCATCGGGCCCACCGCGTGCAGCGAGGGCAGCAGCACGGTGAGGCGCGTGAGATCGGGGACGGCGGATCGATGGGCGTCGACGATGGCCCGCGCGGCGGCGGGCAGGAAATCGGCGACGGGCAATGCGCGGAGGACAACGGCCATGCTGGATTGCATGTTACCGCGTCACGAAACGAAACGGGCCGCACCGGGCGGCCCGCTTCGGGATCAGGCGGGAGGGAAGGTTACCGCTCCAGCTTGTCGCGCTTCGTCTGGACCTTGGCCCACTCGGGAGCGTATCCGCGCGGAGGGCGGAAGAGGGGCCCCACTTTAGTGGGGATCTGACCCCGGAGCGCGGAGCGACGCGGACTCCGGGACGTTCGAAGTTACCGCTCGAGCTTGTCGCGCTTCGTCTGGACCTTGGCCCACTCGTCCGCGTCCGCCGGCGCGTCCTTCTTCTCGATGATGGCCGGCCACTCGCGGGCGAGCTCGGCGTTGAGGGCGATGAAGTCGCGCTGGTCCTCGGGCACGTCGTCCTCGGCGTAGATGGCCTCCACCGGGCACTCCGGCACGCACAGGGTGCAGTCGATGCACTCGTCGGGGTCGATGACCAGGAAGTTGGGGCCCTCGCGGAAGCAGTCCACGGGGCAGACATCGACGCAGTCGGTGTACTTGCACTTGATGCACGTTTCGGTGACGACGTAGGTCATTCGCGGATTCCTCGGATCTCGACGGTGCTCGCAAACAAGGCTGCAATATTAGCAGGATTCACGCCGCTCTCCTGCCGGACAGCCCTCTTGAAGCCGCGCGGGGCGGCCCCATTTCCCTCATGGCCGGCGGGGCGGCCACGACGGCCGCCGCGCTTCTCAACCCCGGCGAATTTGGCTAGGATTTGACTCGACCACAGGCCTCGGGGCGCCCCGCCCCCTGCCAGCCCCTTCCGCATCCGAACCTAAACCCATGAGCGAGCACATACATTACGTTACCGACGATTCCTTCGAAGGCGAGGTCCTGAAATCCGACGTCCCCGTCCTGGTGGACTACTGGGCCGAGTGGTGCGGGCCCTGCAAGATGATCGCGCCGATCCTCGACGAGGTGGCCCAGGAGTACAACGGCCGCCTGAAGGTGGCGAAGCTCAACATCGACGAGAACCAGGCGACGCCGCCCAAGTACGGCATCCGCGGCATCCCGACCCTGATGCTGTTCAAAGGCGGGAACGTCGAGGCGACCAAGGTCGGCGCCCTCTCGAAATCGCAGCTGACGGCGTTTATTGACAGCCATCTTTGATTGCGGCTAATCTCCTTTGCAACCCGGCCCGGAACCTAGACCACGAGAACCAGTTCCGGGCCTGATTCCGAACCGCTCCACCCTCCCTTCCCGCAGCATCCGAGACCTGTCCAGGGTTCGTCCGTCATGCATCTATCCGACCTGAAAAACCTCCACGTCACCGAGCTCGTGGAGATGGCCACGGCCAACCAGCTCGAGGGCGCGAACCGCCTGCGCAAGCAGGACCTGATCTTCGCGCTGCTCAAGAACCAGGCCAAGAAGGGCGAGAGCATCTTCGGCAGCGGCACGCTGGAGGTCCTGCCCGACGGTTTCGGCTTCCTGCGCTCGCCGGACACTTCGTACCTGGCCGGCCCGGACGACATCTACGTGAGCCCCTCGCAGATCCGCCGGTTCAACCTGCACACCG
>CAZGTK010000242.1:0-4539 GCA_964528415.1 uncultured Burkholderiales bacterium
GCGGGTCCAGTTCTTCAGCACGCCGTGGTAATGCCCGAGGTGCAGGCTGCCGGTCGGGCGCATGCCCGACAGAACGCGATTGACGAACATGATGGGTGTGGGTCAGGCCGATTAGAAGGAGAGGATCTGCGCCGCGGGGATGCCGATCAGCCAGCCGAGGACCTCGATCACCGCGATGATGAACGGCCACAGGATCGCCCCCAGCGCCCCGACCACCAGCAGGCCGAGGACGATGAAGAGGCCGAAGGGCTCGAGCCGGCCGTAATGGTAGGCAACCCGGTTGGGCAGCAGGCTGAAGGCGATGCGGCCGCCGTCGAGCGGCGGCACCGGCAGCAGGTTGAGCACCATGAAAACGACGTTGAGGACGACGCCCGCCCGCGCCACCTGCAGCATCCACTCCGTGTACAGCGCCGGGGGCAGCAGCGTCGTCAGCTTGAGCAGCACGGCCCACGCCAGCGCCATCAGGAGGTTGGCGCCGGGACCGGCGGCGGCGACCCATAGCATGTCGCGCTTGGGGCGCCGCAGGTTGCCGAAATTGACGGGAACCGGCTTCGCCCAGCCGAAAATGAAGCGCCCGCCGCTCAGCGCAAGGATCAGGATCGGCACCGCCAGCGTGCCGACCGGGTCGATGTGCCGCAGCGGATTCAGGCTGATGCGGCCCTGGGCGTGGGCGGTGAGGTCGCCGAAGTGACGGGCAACGTAGCCGTGCGCCGCCTCGTGCAACGTGATGGCGAAGACGAGCGGCAGCGCGCCGACGGCAATCGTCTGGGCGATCTGGGCGAGGCTGAAATCCATTGCGCGCTATTGTACCAGTCGGCCGCGGCGGTCCTGCCGGTCACCCCGCCAAGCCCAGCGCGGCCGGATCGCCACGGCCGCGGCGCAGGACCTCCGGCACGTCCCCGGTCAGATCGAGGACGGTGGTCATGTCGAGCCCGCACGCCCCGCTGTCGACGATGAGATCGACCTGCCGCTCCAGCCGCGCGCGAATCGTCTCCGGGTCGTTGAGCGGAAGATCGTCCCCGGGAAGCAGCAGGGTCGAGGACAGCAGCGGCTCGCCCAGCTCCTCGAGCAGCGCCTGGGCCACGGCGTGGTCCGGGACACGCAAACCGATGGTGGCGCGCCGCGGATGCTGGAGGCGCCTGGGCACCTCGCGGGTCGCCTTCAGGATGAACGCGAACCCGCCCGGCGTGGCGGCTTTCAGCAGGCGGAACTGGGCGTTGTCCACGCGCGCGAAGTGAGCGAGCTGCGACAGGTCGCGGCAGACGAGCGTCAAATGATGGTCGGCGGCGAGACCGCGAATCCGTCGGATGCGCTCGGCCGCCTCCTTCTGGCCGATGCCGCAGCCGAGCGCGTAGCACGAATCGGTCGGGTACACGATCACCCCGCCGCCGCGCACGATGTCGGCAGCCTGCCGAACCAGACGCCGCTGGGGCGTCACGGGATGAACGCTGAAGTGCTGCGCCACGGCGCGGGCTAGGCCCAGCCCATGCGGGCCCAGACCGTCTCCACCTGCTCCGGCAGCGTCGGCAGGTGTCCCAGGTCGAGCGCGCTTTCCACCGGGTCGTGAAAATCCGAACCGGCCGACGCGAGCAGCGCGAACTCGCGCGCGAGCGCCGCGAACCGCGTCACCTGCGCGGCGTCGTGGCTCGCGGTAACGACTTCCAGCGCCGCGCCGCCCGCGGCCTTGAACTCGGTCAAAAGCTGGCGCAGGACAGCGCTCGACACCTTGTAACGGCCCGGGTGGGCAAGGACGGCGACCCCGCCGGCGGCCCTTATCCAGCCGACGGCCTCGTCGAGCGCGGCCCAGCGGTGCGCGACGTAGCCGGGCTTGCCTTCCACCAGGAAGCGCTGGAAGACGCCGCGCACGTCCTTGCACACCCCGCGCTCGACCAGCAGTCGCGCGAAATGGGTTCGGCTCACGAGCTCGGGGTTGCTGACGTAGCGCGCGGCGCCTTGCAGCGCGCCGCCGATCCCGGCCGCGGCCAGGCCCTCCGCCATCCGCTCGGCGCGGACGCCGCGGCTCGCGCGCAACGCCGCCAGGCCCTGCCGCAGGCCCGAGTCGCCGGGGTCGATGTCGAGACCGACGACGTGGATCGTCCGGTCCCTCCAGGTGACGGAGATCTCGACCCCGTCGAGCAGCGTGACGCCGGCCGCTCCGGCCGCCTTTCGGGCACTCGCCAGGCCGGCGAGCTCGTCGTGGTCGGTGAGCGCCAGGAGCCCGACCCCTGCGGCGGCCGCCCGCGCGACGACGCCCTCCGGCGGCAGCGTGCCGTCCGAGGCGGTGGAGTGGCAGTGAAGGTCGATCCGCATCCGAAGAGGAAAAAATGTAAGCGGCGATGATAGCAAACCGACGGATCAGGGCTGATTGCGTTCCGCCCTGCCACAAGGGAGTCTCACCATGTCGCGAATTCGCCTCGGAATCCTGCTCGCCGCCCTCGCCGCCGCAGTGACCCCGGTCGCGGCAAGCGCGGCCGCCGGCTCGTGCGCGGCCGAAAGCGGCGCGAACCGGGTCGCCGTCCTCGAGCTCTACACCTCGGAGGGCTGCAGCAGCTGTCCGCCGGCGGACGAATGGGTCAGCGCGCTGCCGGCGTCCGGTTTCGGTGCCGACCAGGTCATACCGCTCGCCTTTCACGTCGACTACTGGAATTACCTCGGCTGGCGCGACCGCTTCTCGGACCCGGCCTACACCGAGCGCCAGCGGCAGGTGAGCGCCAGCAACCGGATCGGCTTCGTCTACACGCCGGCGCTGGTGCTCAACGGCAAGGTGTTCCGCGGCCTGTCGAACCGCGGCCTGCGCGAGGCGCTCGCCGTGATCAACGCCGAGCCGAGTCCCGTGGCCCTGGCGATGCGGACGACGCGGGTCGCCGGAGGCGTCACCTTGGAGGTGGACGCAACGCTTCGCGACGGCGCGCTCGCCGCCGATGCCGTGGTATTCGTCGCGCTGACGCAGAACGGGCTCAGCACGGAGGTACAACGGGGCGAGAACGCGGGCCGGAAGCTGCGCCACGATTTCGTCGTGCGGGCGTGGCACGGGCCGTATCCCTTGCGCGAGGGCGGCGCGGCCCGCGTCAGCCAGCGCGTCGCGACCGCGGAGGCGACGGGCCCCGCCGGTGCAAATCTGGTCGCCCTGGTTCAAAATAGGCGCACGGGCGAGGTGCTGCAGGCGCTTGCCCTGCCGCTATGTCCGCCGTCCTAGACGCCCCTCCGCCGCCCCAAGACTACGCGTATTTCGACCACGAGGCCGACATCGGCGTCGTCGGTCGCGGCGCCTCGCCGGAGCAGGCGCTGGAGGGCGCTGCCGCCGCGGCGTTCGCCGTGATGTGCGAGCCCTCGGCGCTGCGCCCGACCGCCCGCCTCGAGTTCAGCTTCGAGGAGGACGACGTCGAGTTCGCGCTGGTGCGCTGGATCAACCGCCTGCTCGCCGAAGCGCGCGAGCGCGGGCTCGCGTTGAGCCGCTTTCGGCTGCGCCGCGACGACGGCCGCTGGCACGGCGCCGCCTGGGGCGAGCCCTGGAACGACGCGCTGGTCCGGGGAGTCGAAGTCAAGGGCGCAACGCTGACGGAGCTGTCGGTCCGCGACGCCGATGGGCGCTGGGAAGCGCGTTGCGTGATCGACGTCTGAGGCGGCCGCGATGAAGCTCGAAGCCCTCGAACGCGTCTCCGAGACCGAATGGAAGGCCGGCGCGGCCGACGGCCGCGTGCGGCTTTTCGCCGACCGCCGGCTGCTGGAGGGCATGGACGACAAGGTGCTGGAGCAGATCGCCAACGTGGCGCGCCTGCCGGGACTGGTGGGCGCGGCGATGACGATGCCGGATGCCCACTGGGGCTACGGCTTCCCGATCGGCGGCGTCGCCGCCTTCGATCCCGAGCGCGGCGGCATCGTCTCGGCCGGCGGCGTCGGCTTCGACATCTCCTGCGGCATTCGCTGCCTGCGCACCAACCTCACCCTGGACACGCTGGCGCCGTCGATGCAGCCGCTCGCCGACGAGCTGTTCCGCGCGATCCCGGCGGGCGTCGGCGAGGAAGGCGCGCTGCGGCTCGGCATTGCGGAGCTGGACCAGGTGCTGGTGAAGGGCGCCGAGTGGGCGCTGGCGCGCGGCTACGGCGTGCCGGAGGACCTCGAGTACATCGAAGAGCGCGGCCGGGTGCGCGGCGCCGTGCCGGCGAACGTTTCCGACCTCGCGAAGAAGCGCCAGCGCGGCGAGATGGGCACGCTGGGATCGGGCAACCATTATCTCGAGGTGCAGGTGGTGGAGAAGATCCACGACGCCGAGGCCGCCGCGGCGTTCGGGCTCGCCGAGGGGCAGATCGTCGTGTCGATCCACTGCGGCTCGCGCGGGCTGGGCCACCAGATCGGCACCGACTATCTCGTCTCGCTGGCAAAGGCGGCCAAGCGCCTCGGCCTCGCCCTGCCCGACCGCGAGCTGGCGTGCGCGCCGATCCGCTCGCCGGAAGGCGAGCAGTACCTCGGCGCGATGCGCTCGGCGATCAACTGCGCGCTCGCCAATCGCCAGATCCTGACGCACCTCACGCGCGAGGC
>CAZGTK010000243.1:0-4528 GCA_964528415.1 uncultured Burkholderiales bacterium
ACGAATCAGTTGCTCTACCAACTGAGCTACATCAGCGAAGGGCGCAATTATAGGTTGCGGCCCGAGGGGCGGGCAACGCGGACGACGGGGTCAGGCGCGGTTCGCGCCGGGACGCACGCGCAGGATCAGGTCGACGCCCTCGGCGACCATCCCCTCGGGCGGCGGCGGCAGGCCGTCGATGCGCACCGAGGCCGCGTCGATGTCGGTCAGCGTGCCGTTGACGACGTCGTAGACGTGGTGGTGGGGCGTCGTGTTGGGATCGTAGAAGACCTTGTTGGGGTCCGCGATCACCTCACGGATCAGCCCCTTCTGCACGAACAGGTTGAGCGTGTTGTAGACGGTGGCCTTCGACGTCTCGGAATGGCGCACGTTGACAGCTGCCAGAACCTGATCGGCCGACAGGTGTTCCTGGAGAGAAAAGAGAACGAATGCGATTTCGGTCCGCTGGTGCGTCGGCGTGATCCCGTGGGCCCGCAGCAGATCCGGAATATCGTCTCGCGTGTAGCTGATTTCATTCATGTTTCAAATTATACGGCCCGATTTGGACTTTGTCTAATCCCGTGATCTGCCGGCCGGACGCTGGCCCGGCGGGCTTGGCGCCCTAAGGGCGGGGCAGAAGGGGTGCCCCGAAACGCGCTGCCCGGCCAAGGCTCGTCCCGCCCGCGGCGGCCCCGCCGCCACGGGCCCAAATCGGGCCCGAAGCGGCGCTCTGATCCTGCGGAAAAAACCCCCGGGCGGGGTGCCGCTGACCCTGTCCCTCGGCCATAACGCGTTGACCGATTTACAGATGTTTGAAAACGCGCCGTTCGTTCGCTCGAAACCGACCGAACGTCGGGATTCGTTTGCGGCGGGCAAATCGGGGTCACTACCATTCAATTGTCCGAAAGGGAGAGATCCATGAACGCGCAGCGCGGTTTCACGCTTATCGAAGTCCTGATGGTGGTCACCATCCTCGGTGTGCTGCTGGTCATTGCCGTCCCCGCGTACAACGACTACACGACGCGCGGCAAGATCGTCGAGGCGCACTCGCAACTCGCCGACCTGCGGGTCAAGATGGAGCAGTTCTACCAGGACAACCGCAATTACGGGACCGGCAGCTGCGGCACGACCGCAGGCGGCGTGACCACCGTGACGATGCCGGCGACCAAGTATTTCACGTATTCGTGCACCCTCGGCGCCGGCGGCCAGACGTTTGCCCTGAGCGCGCTGTCGAAGGCGCCGGCGCTCGGCGCCGGTGCGGGCGACTACACGTTCACGGTGAACGAGGCGAACGCCAAGGCCACCACCAAGTTCAAGGGCGCGGCGTCCTCGCTGGGCTGCTGGATCATCAAGAAGGGTGATGCATGCTGACCGGCCGCGGGCCGCGCCGCCAGCGCGGCTTCAACCTCATCGAGCTGATGATCGCGGTCACCCTGCTCGGGGTGCTGCTGATGCTCGGCCTGCCGGAATACCGCGAGTGGATCCAGAACACGCAGATCCGCACGAGCGCGGAGTCGGTACTCAATGGCCTGCAGCTGGCCCGGACCGAGGCCGTACGCCGCAATGCGCCGGTCACGTTCACGGTCAACAGCAACAATTGGACGGTGACGGTGGCCGCCAGCGGCGAGACGGTGCAGTCGCGTTCCGGCAAGGAGGGTTCGAGCAACGCAGTCATCGCGGCCACGCAGAATGCCGTGACTTTCAACGGCCTCGGCCGAATTACGCCGGTGCCGGCCGCCGAAGTCCAGTTCAACGTAACCAACCCGACGGGCGGCACCTGTCAGACAGCCGGCGGTCAGATGCGCTGTCTGCGGGTGACGGCCAGCCTCGGCGGCCAGATTCGCATGTGCGACCCGGCGCTGCCGGCCGGCCAGCCCCAGGCGTGTTCGTAACAGGGGGCGACCGATGAAGCGCATTCAGGCATCGACGAAGCGGCAGCGGGGCGCGTTCCTGCTCGAGGCGCTGATCGGCATCCTGATCTTCTCGATGGGCATTCTGGCGATGGTCGGGCTGCAAACGCTCGCCGTGAAGGCCAGTTCGGAGGCCAAGTACCGCGCCGATGCGAGCTACATGGCGAACCAGATGATCAGCCGGATGTGGGCCACCGCCCCGCGGGATGCCAACGGCAACCTGATCCTCGGCGGCTTCGCCCACAACGGCGCGGCCAATGTCTGCGAAGGCGCGAGCAACGGGCCCGGCACGGGCGACGCGGTGAAGGCGAGCGTGCAGCAGTGGCTCGACAACATCGGCAACTCGCTGCCCAACGCCACCGAGCGGCGCCAGCAGATTTCCATCGGTGCCAACAACCTGGTGACGGTCAGCGTGTGCTGGCAGGCGCCCGGCGCGCCGGTGCGCAACGTCCTGGTGACGTCCCAGCTGCGCGCGGATTGACGAGGACGAGACGATGCGACCCACGCTCCAGACCCGCCCCCGCAATGCCGGCTTTTCGCTGGTCGAGATCCTCGTCGGGGTGATCCTCGGCCTGCTGGGGATCCTGGTGATCTTCCAGTCGTTCCAGACGTTCGAGGGCTACAAGCGAACCACCACCGCCGGCGTGGACGCGCAGGAAACGGGCCTCATGGGCCTGCACAACATCGCCCGGGAGATGGAACTGGCCGGCTACGGCATGCCGCAGGGCGGCGCGCTCATGTGCAGCGTGCTCAACATCTATCAGCAAGGCGCCGCCTACAGCATCCCGTTCATGCCGGTGCGCATTGTCGACGGCGGCTCCGGGCCGGATCGCATCGAGGTCATGTACAGCAGCTCGCCGTTCGCGCCGGCGCCGGGCCGACTGGGAATCTCGGTCACGGATTCGAGCCAGAGCCTCTCCGTCACCAACGCCTACTACGACGCGACCAAGGTGGACCCGAACGTGGCCACCAACCGCAACCAGGCGCCCTATGTGGTCGGCGACGACATCGTCATCGGCCTGCCGGGCGCCGAGGGACCCTGTGCGCGGCTGACCGTGGCTGCCGTCAACGCGGCCGGTCTCGGCAGCGTCATCGACACCGCCGCTCACGGCGGCAGCAACCTGTTCGCCGGGACGTTTACCTTCCCGACCGGTTTTGCGTCGCCGTTCCAGTACAACGCGCCCGGCGCGGGTTACCCGGCGGGCACGTCGCCGGCGGTGGTGGTCAACATGGGCACTTTTGTCCATCGGCGCTACGAGGTCCGCAACGGCGACCTCTGGGTGCAGGACCTGCGCCAGGACCTGACCAACCTCGGCACCACGGCGGCGGTCTCGATCGGCAAGGAGATCGTCAACATCCAGGCGCAGTACGGCATCTCCAACGCGGTCGGCTCGCAGCAGGTGACGAGTTGGGTGAACGCGACCGGCAACTGGGCGAACCCCAACGCCAACGACAACCTCGGCACCGCGTTCGACGTCCGCCGTATCAAGGCCATACGCATCGCGATCGTCGCCAAGTCCTCGCTGCCGGAGAAGGAAGACGTCTACCCGACGGCGGAGTACGGCAGCAATACGCCTTGCCTCAACAAGGACCAGGCCAACGCCCGCGACATCTGCGCCTGAATCGGAACCACCGGCAGCCCATCGCCGGTCATCGACATGAACGGCGTCGCCAACTGGCACAAGCATCGTTACCGCGTCTACGAGACCATCATCCCGTTGCGCAACATCGTGTGGGCCGACCTATGAAATCCGCGTATCGACAGCAGAGATTTCCCTTCGGCAACGTCCGGCGCGGCCAGCGCGGCGTGGTCCTCTTCATCGCGCTGATCGTCCTGGTGGCCATGACCCTCGCCGGCGTGGCGCTGGTGCGAAGCGTCGACACCGGCACGGTGATCGCCGGTAATTTCGCCTTCAAGCAGGCCGCGCTGCAGGCCACCAACGCCGGCATCGAGGCGGCGTTCGACTACCTGCCCAACGTGCTGGCGACCAGCAAGGAAAAGGAAATCAACGTCGACGGCGCTTCGGCCGACGCGGCCAAGCCGTACGTCTACTTCCCGCTGATGCAGCGGGTCGACGCGCAGGGCGTGCCGCTCAAGTCGGACGGCTCGCCGCTCGACTGGGCCTCGTTTCCGGTTCTGCCGATCAACGTCGCCGGCAACGACGTGCGCGTGGTCATCGAGCGCATGTGCTCCGGCGACAAGGGCGTTGCCGTGACGGACATTGCCGGCCAGTGCATGACCGAGAAGCCGGTGGAGTCGGGATCGAAGAAGGCCGGCGGCGTGAAGTTCACCGCCGCGCAGCGGGTCCATTACCGCGTCACGGTCCGCGTCGACGGGCCGAAGAACACCACCAGCCTGGCGCAGGCGTTCATCACCTACACCGACTAAACGGGCCGCTGCGCAGGGCCGCGGCGTGTCTTTTCGGGGGAATCCGGTCTTGCAAGGGCCGCCGTCGGCGCAGCCGTCGGCGAGCTGCGCGTTTGGCCGTGCCGGCGGGCGCGGTCGTGGCGCAGCGGCGCCGGGCCGCCGACGGGCGGCGCTGCCGCGGCTGCGGAAACAGTTTTTTACATCGCTGCCGCTTGTCCCGGCATCGCGGCCAACTGTCGGAATTGAATTGAGTATTGCGCTCCGGACTCCG
>CAZGTK010000244.1:0-4526 GCA_964528415.1 uncultured Burkholderiales bacterium
CGAAACGACCAGCTCAGGCCATGGCGGCCCGCGCTTGCGGCGAGCGCGTGCTCGACGCGCCGCGCCTGGCGGCGCGAGAGGGCCTCCAGCGCCGCCGGCTCGAGCGGCCGCCGCCGCCCCGAGACGCTGCCGGTTTCCCGCGCGAACGGCAGCAGCGCGAGCCGGAACAGGCTCGCGTTCTCGAGGAAGAGTCCGCTCAGGTCGGCGTCGATGCGCAGGGCGAGCTCCACCGCCTGCTCGACCGCGGCGAGCCCGACGGCGCTGGCATCCGAGATCACCAGCATCTGCCGCCGCGGCGCGTGCGGCGTCATCCCGGCTCCCGCGGCACCCGCACCTGCAGCAGCCGGCGCCGCGCCTCCGCCAGCTCCCCGAGGCGCTCGACCACCCGGGCATTGACGCTGCCGCGCGCGAAGTTGCCGCCCGCGTCCGCCGCTCCGGCCGGCACGCCGGTCAGCAGCTCGATCGCCTGGTCGACGCTCGCCACGGCATAGACGGCGAAGCGCCCATCGGCGCAGGCCGCCACCACGTCGTCGCGCAGCATCAGGTGCGGCACGTTGGCGCGCGGCACCAGCACACCGTGGCTGCCGTCCAGCCCGCGGCGGCGGCAGACCTCGAAGAAGCCTTCCACCTTCTCGTTGACGGCGCCGACGGCCTGCACCTCGCCGTGCTGGTTGACGGACCCGGTCACCGCGAGGGCCTGCCGCACCGGGATCGCCGCCAGCGACGAGAGCAGCGCGCAAAGCTCCGCCAGGGAGGCGCTGTCGCCCTCGACCGCGCCGTAGGTCTGCTCGAAGGCGAGGCTCGCCGCCAGCGACAGCGGCCGGCGCCCCGAGTAGCGCGCGGCGAGGAACGAGGCCAGGATCATGACCGCCTTGGCGTGGATCGGGCCGCCGAGCTGGGCCTCGCGCTGGATGTCGATCACGCCCTCGTCGCCGAAACGGGTGGTGGCGGTGATGCGGGTGGGCTGGCCGAACGCGAAGCCGCCGAGCTCGAACACCGACAGCCCGTTGACCTGGCCGACCTGCGCCCCGGCGGTCGCCACCATCAGGGTGCCGTCCTCGATCGCGTCGTGCAGCCGCACGTGGGCGCGGTCGGCGCGCCGCCGCTGGCCGGCGATGGCCCGCTCGACGTCCTCGCCCGAAATCGACGCCGCCTGCCGCGCGGCGGCGTGCTGGTCGGCCTCGCGCGCGAGGTCGGCGAGGCTTTGCATGTGCGCCGAGAGCCGTCGCGCGTCGCCCGCCAGGCGCGCCGCGTGCTCCATGACGCGGGCGGCGCCGTCGCGCGCCAGCGGGCGCGTGCCGTGCTCCTTCGTCACGCCCGCCAGCAGCCGCGCGAAGCCCAGCTCGGCGCCCTCGCGCGGGATGTCGTCCTCGAAGTCGGCCGCCACCTTGAACAACTCGGCGAACTCCGGATCGTAGAGGTGCAGCAGGTAATAGAGCAGCCGCTCGCCGAACAGCACGACGCGCACCTCGAGCGGAACGGGCTCCGGCTCGAGCGACACCGTGCTGATCAGCCCCAGCGCCTGGCCCAACGACTCGATGCGCGCCTCGCGCGCCTTCAGCGCGCGCTTGAGGCCGTCCCAGGCGTAGGGCTGCGTCAGCAGCTTCCAGGCGTCGAGCAGCAGGTAGCCGCCGTTGGCGCGCTGCAGCGCGCCGGCCCGGATCAGCGTGTAGTCGGTGACGAGCGCCCCGAACTGCGCGGTGTACTCGATGCGGCCGAGCAGGTTGGGAAACGTGGGGTGGTCCTCGGTCACCACCGGCGCGCCCTCGCGATCGCGCGAGTCGACCAGCACGTTCACGCGGTACAGGCGCACCACCGCGTCGCTGTCGCTGCCGCCGATCGCCAGTGCGCCCGCCGGCCGCTCCTGGCCGCCGCCGAACGCCTGCGCGTTCTCGGTGACGTGGCGCCTCACGGCTTCCAGGTACGCGCCGATCTCCGGCCAGGCGGCGTAGCGCTCCTCGAGCTCGTCGATCGGGTGGCCCACCGCCGCCTGGATGAATTCCTCGTTGAGCGTCCTGACCCGCTCGCGCCGCTCGCGCCGCCAGCGCGGAAACTGGCGCACCGTCTTCTCGAGCCGGGCCTCGAGCTCGCGCACCTTCTCGACCAGGCGCTGCTGCTCCGCTTCCGGCAGCTTGTTGAACTCGTCGGCGCCGAGCACCTCGCCGTCCTTCATCGGCGCGAACGAAAAACCGGTCGGCGTGCGCACCAGCGCGATGCCCTCGCCGGCGGCGCTCTCGCCGAGCTCGGCGATGGCGCGCTCGTGCCGCTCGCTGAACTCGGCGTCGATCTGCTCGACGCGCGAACGATACTCGTCGCTCTCGAAGATGGCGGGAATCGCGCTCTTCAGCTCGTCGACGAGCTGCGCCATGTCCTGCTTGAGCGTGGCGCCGCGCCCGGCGGGCAGGCGGATGAGGCGCGGCCGGTGGCCCTGCTCGAAGTTGTGGACGTAGACCCAGTCGTCGGGCGCCGGCGCGGTCGCGGCGGCGCGGGCCAGCGCCGCGCGCACCAGCGTGTGCTTGCCGAGGCCCGCCGGACCCAGCGCGAAGACGTTGTAGCCGTCGTGGCGCATGGCGATGGCGAGCGCCAGCGCCTCCGCGGCGCGCTCCTGGCCCAGGCCGGGCGGCTCTGGCACGAGCTCGGCCGTGGTCTCGAACGGCAGGCGCGCCGGATCGGTCCGCCGGCGGAGCTGTTCCGGCGCAAGCGGCGTAAGCGCGGTCATGTCCACATCCTGGCGGTCAGGCGGCGGCCGTGGCAAGCCCCCGGCGGCCGCGCCGCGCCCGCGTCAGCCGGCGTCGGGCTCGCGCTTCGGGCAGCCGTCCGGCCGCTGGCTCGGCACGTTGATGGGGCAGCGGTTGACCTCCGAGGACGTCCGCTGCAGGAAGCAGGTGAACGCGCTCGAGGCCGCGGCGAAGGACCAGAAAATGAAGAAGCCGATGGTGTAGACCATCATGCGGTTTTCGCCCAGCTGCTGCCCGCCGGCGAGCACGGTGTCGCTGAACGGCAGCTCCATCGGATCGAACAGGGTGAAAAAGATCACCTCGGCGATCCCGCCGACGATGAACGCCGGCCACAGTATCCACATCAGTTTGCGGCCGAGGCCGCTCGTCTCCGTCATCTCCCCTCCTCCTGCCATCGCGGCTCGGCGGGCCGGGTCAGTCGCCCTTGCCCTTGGCCTTGTTCGAGATCCAGACGTACAAGAACACCCCGATCGCGATGATGCCCGCGATGGTGCCGAGCGACAGCAGGCCGATGTCCGATTTGAGCAACAGCTCAACCGCAGGTGTCATGACGCGCTCCCTTCGTCGTTCATGGTTTCGGCTTGACCGCCGGCTTGAGCTCCGCGCCGGCCTGCTCGGGCAGCCAGATCGAGCCCATCAGGCGCCAGGTTCGCTCGCCGTCCTCCAGCGTCAGCACCCAGCGGCCGGCGCGGACCGGCGCCATCGCGCCCTGGTAGCGGTCGCGGCCGCTGCGCGCGAGCGCGACGTGCTGGTCGTAGCCGCTTCGCGTCGGGTGGACGATGTTGAGCGTCACGCTCTCCGGCAGCGCGCCGCTCGTCGAGGCGAGCGTGAGGACCACCTCGCCCCCCTCCTGCCGGAGCTCGATGCGGCCTGCGAGCCCGCGCTCGAGGGCGGCCTGGTCCCGCTCCAGCACCTGGTGGATGGCGAGCCCGCACTTGTAGTAGTCCTCCACCACCAGCCCGTCGTCGCTGCGCACGGCCAGCCACGCGGTGATGAAGCCGGCCACCACGACGATCGCCGGGCCGGCGATGATCCCCCACACCCAGGGCTCCCTGTACCACGGATGGCTGCCGTCGTCGCGTCGCGTCATGGCCAGCTCAGCGGGCGTAGAAACTCGACTTCTCATCGGCTTTCACCTTTTCGTCCTCGATCGACTGCACATGGAAATACACCGGCTGCGACCCCGTTCGCGCCTTGGCCGGATCGGCCAGCAGCCGCACGTTGAGCGTCTTCGACGACGCGCCGCCCACCTCCACCGGCTGCGGCTCGTCCAGCTCGAGCCTGACGCCGTCGATGCCGCTGGCGCTCACCGCGTAGCGGCGCGCCTGCTCGGCCGTGTTGTAGATCTGGATGCGGTAGGCGTTCTCCAGCAGGCCGTCGCGCGTCTCCCGCACCAGCGTCGCGCGATCGCGGATCACGTTCACCTTGAGCGGCACCCGCAGGTAGAGCGTGCCCAGCACGGCCACGATCACGACGCTCAGGATCGCCGAGTAGATCAGCGTGCGCGGCCGCAGGACGTGGCGGCGGATGTCGTGGTCCGCGTACCGGTGCTTGATCACGTTCTCGGTGGAGAAGCGGATCAGCCCGCGCGGATAGCTCATCTTCTCCATCACCTGGTTGCAGCCATCGACGCAGGCGCCGCAGCCGATGCACTCGTACTGCAGGCCGTTGCGGATATCGATGCCCGTGGGGCAGACCTGCACGCAGATGCCGCAGTCGACGCAGTCCCCGAGGCCCCTGGCCCGATGGTCGACGCTGCGCCCGCGCGAGCCGCGCGGCTCGCCGCGG
>CAZGTK010000245.1:0-4149 GCA_964528415.1 uncultured Burkholderiales bacterium
CAGCCGGCGCTGCGGCCGCGGTGACCGCGATCAGCTCGAGGCCGTAGAGCTTGTCGAGCCCGGACTGCAGCGCCTCGGCGTTGCCGAGCTTGGCCGCCAGCTCGTCCACCGACAGGGCGCCGTCGATCATGATCAGCAGCATGCGCGAACGGGGATCGAGCTTCGCCTCGCGCGTCTCGATCTCGCGGCGACCCTTGTCGGTCTTGGCGAAAACGGTCGTTCCGGTAAAGGCCATGGCTTCCTCCTCACAAGCCGTGGCCGGTGACGCTCTTGACCGGCGTCACTCGGCCGGATAGCGAATCCCGACGATCGTGAGCTCGACGTCGCCCGCCGGACGTCGCCAGGTGACCGCGTCGCCGACGCGCGAGCCGAGCATGGCTTTCGCCAGCGGCGAGACCCAGCTCACGCGGTTGCGCGTCACGTCCGCCTCGTCCTCGCCGACGACCGTGAAGCTGTGGCGCACGCCGTCCTCGTCCTCCACCTCGACGACGGCGCCGAAGTGCACCTCGTCGGCCGGCTGCTTGGCCAGGTCCACCACCACGACCTTCTCGACGCGGCCCTGGAAGTAGCGCAGGTCGCGCTCCACCTGCGCGAGCTCCTGCTGCTTGTGCGGATCGTCGACGTGGCCCTCGAGCGCGGCGCGCCGTTCCTGCAGCGCGCGCACCTTCTCCTGCAGGCGATCGAGGCCGGCCGGCGTGACGTAGTTGGGATGCTCGCTCTGCGGACGATCGGGCAGCTTGTTGACGAGCGCGCTGTCGTCCTGCTCCTTCAGAAATGCCTGGCTCATGGCTCGCTCCTCGCGGAGTGGCGGGACCCTGGACGCTTCGCCGACGCGCGCTCCGCAAATGCCGCACTGCGACACGCGCGAGGGGACGGAACCGGGGGACGCTCTACGGGAGCGGCGACGGGCCCCTTGCGGCGGCGCCGGGCAGCTCCCGGAAACAGACCTACGGCTCGAGTATACGCCCATTGCCGGCCCGATTGCGCCAGCAAAGCGTGCGGTTGTTGGCCGGCATGGCGACGTCCTGCTCGAGCGCCAGCCCGGCGGCGGCGGCCTCGGCCGCGAGCGCCTCCAGATCGCGGATGCCCATGGCGGGATCGCCGGCGCGCAGCGCCGCGTCGAAGCGCGCGTTGCTCTCGGCCGTGTGGAGGCCGCCGACGCGGAACGGGCCGTAGAGCACGAACACGCCGCCGCTGCGCAGCGCGCGCGCGGCGCCGGCGATCATGCGGCGCACCTCGGGCCAGCTCATGATGTGCGCGGTGTTGGCGCTGAACACGGCCTCGAACGCCGCCTCGGGCCAGTCGAACGCGTTGACTTCCAGCGCGAGCGGCGGCAGCACGTTGGCCAGGCGCGCCTCGTCGAGCCAGGCGCGGATCCCCGCATGGTGCGCTTCGACGTCGGCGGTCTGCCAGACGACGCCCGGCAGCGCGGCGCCGAAGTGGACCGCGTGCTGGCCGGTGCCGCTGCCGATCTCGAGCACGCGGTCGCCGTCGCGCAGCCATTGACGCAGCAGCGCCAGGATCGGCGCCTTGTTGCGCTCGCACGCTTCCGACCAAGGCTTCGGCTGCGCCGGCGTCATCCGGGAAACGCGGCGACGATCTCGTTGAGGAAGCGCAGGTGGTTCCACGCGCCCTCGCCCGACGACAGCCCGAGGCGCACCACCACCAGGCGCCGCGCCGGGATCACGCTGACGAACTGGCCCTCGAACCCGACGGCGTGGAACGTGCCCGGCGGCAGGCCGGCGTTGCTGCGCGTCCCGCCGGCGAACTCGCGCGGCACCTTGAGCCAGAAGTGGGCGCCGAACGCGCGCTCCGGCGCGCGCGGCGCGGGGCGGGTGCTGAACGCCACCCAGCCTTCCGGCAGCACGCGCCGGCCGGCGACGACCCCGTCGTCGAGGTAGAGCTGGCCGAAGCGCGCCCAGTCGCGCGCCGAGGCGTACACGTACGACGAGGCGACGAAGTTGCCGGCCGCGTCGGGCTCCATCACCGCGGTGGCCATGCCGAGCGGCGCGAACAGCGCGCGCCGCGGAAGCGCGGCGTAGCCGGCGTCGTCCGCCAGCGCCTCGCGCACGACGCGCGAGAGGATGTTGCTGGTGCCGCTGGAATACTGCCAGCGGCTGCCCGGCGCCGCCGCCAGCGGCTTGGCCGCGGCGAAGCCCGCGGTGTCGGCGCTCGCGAACAGCATCCAGGTCACGTCGTCGAGGGGATTCGTGTACTTCTCCCCGAACTCGAGCCCGCTCTCCATCCGCAGCAGCTGGCGCAGCGTGATGGCCGCGCGCGGATCGCCGTCGCCGCGCCATGCCGCCAGCGCCACCGGCGCATCGAGCGCGAGCCGGCCTTCCGCCACCAGCGCGCCGACGAGCGCGTTCAGCACGCTCTTGGCCATCGACCAGCCCGGCAGCGGCGTCTGCGGCCCGAACCCGGGGGCGTAGCGCTCGGCCGCCAGCCGGCCATCGTGCAGCACCACCACCGCGCGCGTGCGCGCGCGCTCGCCGGCCACCGCAGGATCGAACGCGGAGGCGACGGCGCGCTCGAGCCGCTTGGCGTCATAACGCGCCGACTCGCCCCCGGCCGCCAGCGGCGCGGGGCTGACCGGCGGCGGCAGCGCCAGCGCCTGCGGCGCGACGCCGTTGGCCAGCGTGCAGCCGAGGCCGTCGCGGTAGAGCGCGGTCTGGCTGCGCAGGCCGAGGAAGCTCGCCATCACGCGGCCGCCCGCGCGATCGATCTCGGTGCGAATGAAGCGCAGGATCCCCGGATCGTTGAGCGCGATCTCCTGGTCGAGCACGTCCTGCGCGGCGCGGCCGGAGACGAACACGCCCGAGCAGAGCAGCTTGGCGGCGAAGCCGGCGCCGACGTAGCCGACCTGCCAGACGAAGTAGCCGCCGACGGAGAGCGCCAGCAGCAACGCCGCGGCCGCGCCCCGCGCGGCGCGGCTACGGCGCCGGCTGCGGGGTGCGCCGGATGCGGGAGACGTCATAGCCTTGCGCCGCGGCCAGCGCCACCAGGCGCTCGTAGGTCGCCGGCTCCAGCGACGGCGAGCGCGACAGGATCCACAGGTAGTCCCGCGACGGGTGGCCCACCAGCGCGTAGCGGTAGTCCGCGTCGAGGGCGAGGATCCAGTAGTCGCCGGCGAACGGCCAGAAGAAGCGCACCTTGAGCCGGCTCGTGTCGCCGGGCGCGGACGGGTAGGCGACGCCTTCGATGCGCCGCCAGTCGCCGTCGAGGCCGCCGTCGCGGCATTCGTTGCGCACGGCGATGCGGCCGTCCTCGCGCGGGCCGTAGGTCGCCCGGGTGGCGACGCAGCCGCGCTGGAAGACGTTCGGGATCGCGGCGATCTCGTACCAGGTGCCGTAGTAGCGGGCCAGGTCCACGCTCGCCACGGTGGAGAGCGGCGGCGCGTCGCCCGGTGTGGCGCAGCCGGCGAGCGCCAGCAGCGCGGCCGCCGCGGCCAGGGCGCGCGGCGTCACGCCGCGCCCGGATGGCGCTTGGCGCTCTGGATCGCGTGCACCTCCGGCTCCACCAGCTCGATCGCCTCCTGCAGCGCGTCCTCGCTAACCCCGTTCAGGCTCTGCGTCAGCAGCTCGGCCGCGGCCAGCGCGTTCGGCGGCAGCGCCTTCGGGTCGACGCGCGCATAGAACACGGCGGCCGCGCCGACCGCGCGCAGCAGCCGCTCGCGTTCGCCCATCAGCATCTCCACCTCGGCGCGCAGCAGCGTGATCTCGTTCTCGTCCGGAATGTGCGTCATCGTTGGCCCTTGTCAGTCAGATCGTCGCCTCGGCGTCCGCGCCCAGCGCCACCTGGACCAGCACCGGCTGCAGCAGGCGCCGTGCCTCCGCGGGATCCAGGCCCACCAGGTAGCCCCGCTTGCCGCCGTTCACGTACATGCGCGGCAGATCGAGGATGGTTTTTTCCATGTAGACCGGCATCGCCTTGCGGGTGCCGAACGGCGAGGTGCCGCCGACCAGGTAGCCCGTGTGGCGGGTCGCGGCCTCCGGCGTGCACGGCGCGATCGTCTTGGCGCCGATCTGCCGCGCCAGCTGTTTGGTGGAGACCTGCCGGTCGCCGTGCATCAGCACCAGCAGCGGCGCCCTGCGCTCGTCCTCCATCACCAGCGTCTTCACGACCTCGTGCTCGTCGACGCCGAGCTCG
>CAZGTK010000245.1:4159-4518 GCA_964528415.1 uncultured Burkholderiales bacterium
GACACGGCGGTGCCGCCGTGCTCCTCGTACGCGTAGAGGTGGTCGGTGAAGGCGACGCCGTGCCGGCGCAGGGCGCGCACGGCGGCGGTGACGGGAGCTTTGTCGCGGCTCATGGACCGAAGTTTAGCGGGACGCCGGCCGGCTGACCAACGGCGCTACGGCAGCGCCGCCAGGTCCGCGGGGGTGTCGACGTCGATGAAGATGCCGGGGTCGTCGCATTCGATCAGCGTGGCGCGCGCGGCGTAGGCGTCGACCACGCGGCGCGCGCCCTCGTCGCCGCCGAGCCGCTCCAGCTCGCCGCGCAGCTGCGCCGCGAACCCCACGGGGTGACCGCGGCGGCCTGCGCGCTGGGGCGCCGC
>CAZGTK010000246.1:0-4508 GCA_964528415.1 uncultured Burkholderiales bacterium
ACAATTGCCTTCCACCATGGGCCGAGGCTACTTCACCTCCTGGCGAGACGCACTAGATCGGGCCTGCCGGACGTGCCGTTTCTCGATCGGCACATCCGACGGCTGGCGTCTCTGGTGCGAGCGGCACCGCCTGGTGGTCGTGTCCGCGTGCGGGTGGTGGGAGCGAGAGGCAGGGTCGGATTCTGTGGCTATCGATGGTGGCGACTACGGGCCACCGGCGACGTAGAGAATCCCCCCGACCCATACAGCTTTGGGATCGTACCGCCCGCTTGCGGCCAGACTTCCGTCGGCCCTAACATAAGCATGTACGATAGCTACCTTGACTGCAGAGCCGTGCGCCGACTGTCGAGAATCGTACACATCATAGATGACGCTTTGGGTCCCTTTTCCAAGCCCGGCGGGTGCGGGAGCTGACCGCCTCTCAGCCAGTTCTAGGTCCCCACGGACGAGACGTGCTTCATAGTGCTGGTTAAACAGTTCGCGTAGTCTTTCGACCGGGACAGGGATTTTTTCGAGGCTCACTCATGAACCCCGATCTGCGTCGACATCTCGAAGCTTTGGTTAGCGAGTCCGAGACTCTCGACGCCTTTTCGGCATGGTTTTGGGGGTTCGCTTGGGAACTCGAATCGATCCCTCCGGACGAGCGGGACACGGTCCTGTCCGTAGAGAATATGCTTGCCCAAGTAACTGGCGGTCATATCGCCCCGGGCGAATTTTTCTCGTTTGTGCGCGGTCTGGTAGCCCCTCGGGTAATCGTCATCCCTTTGCAGCCGCAGACTTCGACTCGTCGAGCGACGTCGTCGTCGTCTGGTCAAATCCTTCAAGCGTCAGTCGAAGCGGCGTGCGCGTGAGCAGCCGGTCGTCGAGATAGACGCCGTACCAGTAGACACCGCTCTCGATTATCGGCGGGAACCCCTCGAGGATCACGTTCGCGCCTTGGTCCTCTTCTCTGAACTCCACCTGCACCTCGGATGAGGCGAAGCTGTTACCGAGCGGGGTCGTCGCGATAATCTTGACCTTGCCCGGTCCCCGGTAGGCTCCGGACCGAAGGACCACAACGAATCTCGGTAGGAAGGTCACACCCTGTCCTTCCTTTTCCCCCTCCGCGTGCTTGACCATGTTGATCCGGTCGATGAGGCGGATCAGGGTCAGGACGTCGTCCCTCTCTTGGAGCGTCCGCTCGCAGAAAGCCGCACAGACCACATAGGGTCCTTCCATCGGTCGCTTCCTTCGCAGGTCATCCGCGCTCAGGCGGGATGACGCGATGCTATCCCAGTCGCGGCAGCAATTGACCAGTACGGGATATCCACCCGATGCTCCACGTCGGAAAGGAAGCAGGTTGGCGGACGCGGATGCGTGTTCGGGCCGGCAGTAGCAGGGCGGCTGTGCCTATGGGGACTATTACGGGGACCGACCCGAAGCGTTGAGCTCAAAACGAGTCAAGTCATTAGTTAACTAATTGATTATAAAATGGGCCCGCCTGGATTCGAACCAGGGACCAAGGGATTATGAGTCCCCTGCTCTGACCAGCTGAGCTACAGGCCCGCGCGCGGGATTATACGGACGGCTTCGCCGTCGCCCGCCCGTGGCCGGCGACGAGCGTCTTGTCGCGCATCGTCACCAGCTCCTCGGCCGCGGTCGGATGGATGCCGACGGTGGCGTCGAACTGCGCCTTGGTCGCGCCGCACTTGAGCGCGACGGCGAAGCCCTGGACGATCTCCCCCGCTTCCGGGCCTACCATGTGCACCCCGACGACGCGGTCGCTCGCGCGATCGACCACCAGCTTCATGAAGGTGCGCTCCTCGCTCGACGTCAGCGTGAGCTTGAGCGGGCGGAACTGCGACGTGTAGACGTCGATCTCGCCGTAGCGCCCGCGCGCCGCCGCCTCGGTCAGCCCGACGGTGCCGACGTTCGGATGGCTGAACACCGCGCTGGCGACGTTCTCGTAGTCCATGCGCAGCGGCCGGCCGTTGAACTGCGCGTTGGCGAAGCAGATCGCCTCGTGGATCGCCACCGGCGTGAGCTTGATGCGGTCGATGACGTCGCCGAGCGCGAAGATCGACGGCACCGAGCTCGCGAACGCGTCGTCCACCTCGACGCCGCCGGTGTCGCTCAGGCGCACGCCCAGCTCTTCGAGGCCGAAGCCGCGGCTCGCCGGCCGGCGGCCGGTGGCGAACAGCACCAGGTCGAAAGTCTCCATGGTGCCGTCGTTGTAGCAGGCCTCGCGGCGGCCGCCGCCGGCGTCCGTGAGCTCGATGACGTCGGTGTTGAGCAGGATGCGCACGCCCTTCTTGCGCATCTCCTCGGCGAGGAACACGCGCACGTCGTCGTCGAACCCGCGCAGCAGGTGCGCTCCGCGGTAGGCGAGCGTCGTCTCCGTGCCGAGGCCGTTGAGGATGGAGGCGAACTCGACGGCGATGTAGCCGCCGCCCACCACCAGCGCGCGCCGCGGCAGCTCGGGCAGGAAGAACATGGCGTCCGAGGTGACGCCCAGCTCGGCGCCGCGGATGTCCCGCTTCACCGCGCTGGAGCCGGTCGCCACCAGGATGCGCTCGGCGCTCACGCGCCGGTCGCCGACGGCCGCTTGCCGCGGTCCGACGATCCGCGCGCGGCCGCGCACCAGCTCGACGCCGGACGCCTCCAGCAGCCGGCCGTAGATGCCGTTCAGCCGCTCGATCTCGCGGTTCTTGTTCTCGCGCAGCGTCGGCCAGTCGAACGTGCGCGTCGGCGCGTCCCAGCCGAAGCCGGCGGCGTCCTCGAACTCGTCGCGGTAGTGGGCGGCGAACGAGAACAGCTTCTTCGGCACGCAGCCGACGTTCACGCAGGTGCCGCCGAGGAAGCGCTCCTCGGCGATCGCCACGCGGGCGCCGAAGGAGGCGGCGAGCCGGGCCGCGCGCACACCGCCCGAGCCGGCGCCGATCACGAACAGGTCATAGTCGTACTTGGGCATGCGTTGCTCCGTTGCGGTCCATGCGCGCTTTCGCACTTCCCTGCGCCCCCGTGTCTCCGTGGTTCAGTCTTTTCTGCACAGCAAGCCTTTCAGGTAAGCGCCCTCGGGAAAGGCCAGCGCGACCGGATGATCCGGCGCCGCGGTGAAGCGGCCGACGATCGCCGCGTCGACGCCGGCATCGGCGGCCGCGCCGGCGACGATCTTCTGGAACAGGTCCTCGTTCACGCCGGCCGAGCACGAGAACGTCGCCAGCAGCCCGCCCGGCGCCAGCAGGCGCAGCGCGTTCAGGTTGACGTCCTTGTAGCCGCGCGCGGCGCGCGGCGCGCTGGCGGCGGTGGGGGCGAACTTCGGCGGGTCGAGGACGACGAGGTCGAAGCGCTCGCCGGCGCGGTGCAGCTCGCGCAGGATCTGGAACATGTCGCCCTGGCGATACGTGCAGCGCGCCGCATCGAAGCCGTTGAGCTCGACGTTCTCGCGCGCGAGCGCCAGCGCCTCGGCCGACGAATCCACCGACAGCACCGAGGCCGCGCCGCCGGCGAGCGCCGCCGCCGTGAAACCCCCGGTATAGCAGAACCCGTTCAGCACGCGCCCGCGCGCCAGCGCCGCGACCCGCGCGCGGTTGTCGCGCTGGTCGAGGAAGAAGCCGGTCTTCTGCCCGCCGCGCACGTCGACGCGGTAGCGCAGGCCGTGCTCCCGAATGGTGATGGCCGAAGGCTCTGCGCCGCGCAGCACGCCGGTCGTCGGCGCAAGCCCCTCCAGCTCGCGCACGTCGAGATCCGAGCGCTCGTAGACGCTCGCGCAACCGGTTGCCGCCGCAAGCGCGTCGGCGATGGCGTCGCGCCACGCGTCGGCGCCGGCGCTCGCGAGCTGCAGGACCAGGACGTCGCCGTAGCGGTCCGCGACGACGCCGGGCAGGCCGTCGGACTCGCCGTTGAC
Organism: uncultured Burkholderiales bacterium; assembly: GCA_964528415.1. Classification (GTDB taxonomy): domain Bacteria; phylum Pseudomonadota; class Gammaproteobacteria; order Burkholderiales; family UBA6910; genus DATIUV01. The sequence continues at coordinate 3,887 of CAZGTK010000246.1, forward strand.
GACCCGCCAGGCGTCACTGGCGGCCGGCAACCCGAGCTCCTGCCGCAGCGCGACCGCGCGCTCGGCGCGGGCGCGGAAGAAGCCGGCGTCGATCGGCTCGGCCTCGGCGAAGGACCAGACGCGCACCCGGATCTGCGAGGCCGGGCTGAACGCGCCCCACGCCAGGAAGCGGCCATCGGCCGAGCGCACGGCCACGGTCTCGCCCGCCGCCGGCGCGCCGTCGACGCGCGCCACCGCGCCCGAGAACACCCACGGGTGCCGGCGCAGCAGCGATTTCTCCCGGCCGGGCTTGAGCACCGCGGCAGCGTCGACGGGGCTCGAGCTCACTTTTTCTTCTTCGCGCGCGGGTGCGCCGCGTCGTAGACCTTCGCCAGGTGCTGTCGACACGCCGCGCAGCGGCTTGTCGCTGTGAAGGCTAATGCGGGCCTCGCCCGCGTTACGCCGAAACTAAAGTCCCTCACTTCTTTCTCTTCGCCCGCGGGTGCGCCGCGTCGTAGACCTTGGCCAGGTGCTGGAAGTCCAAGTGGGTGTAAACCTGCGTCGTCGAGATGCTGGCGTGGCCGAGCATTTCCTGCACCGCGCGCAGGTCGCCCGAGGATTGCAGAACGTGGGAGGCGAACGA
>CAZGTK010000247.1:0-4506 GCA_964528415.1 uncultured Burkholderiales bacterium
ATCTCTGGCACCGTTTCCAGGATGATGGCGCCGACATTCAAGACGATGAGGGCGACGATGACGGCATCGAATATTTCGCTCGAGCGATTTTCTCCGTGGCCGGTTTCGATGATGGCACTACCGCGCCAATTTTCTGCGGCCCTGAGGCGAGCGCCCCGCCCATGGCACAGCGTTTGCATCCTGCACCGTATTCCCGCTAGCGCAACACGGAACCCGGCACCATGGCCCCACGAACGCGTTTCCAACTCGAGGTCAATCCGAAGATCCCGCGCCGGCTGGCGCGGCTCGAGGAGCTGGCCAACAACCTCTGGTACAGCTGGGACCGGCCGACGCGCACGCTGTTCTCGCGCCTGCATCCGGGCCTGTGGAACGCGGTCGGCCACAACCCGAAGGCGTTCCTCAAGCGCATCGACGAGAAGGTGCTGCTGGAGGCCGCCGACGACCAGGTGTTCCTCGCCTTCTTCAACCACATCCTCACCGCCTACGACTCCTACCACGCGGAGCCGACCCGCCGCGACGGCGCGGCGGCGCTGGGCAGCGAGGACCTGATCGCCTACTTCTGCGCCGAGTTCGGCTTCCACGAGAGCTTCCCGATCTACTCCGGCGGCCTCGGCATTCTCGCCGGCGACCACTGCAAGGCCGCGAGCGACCTGCGCCTGCCGTTCGTCGGCGTCGGCATGCTCTACCGCCAGGGCTACTTTCACCAGACCATCGACAAGTCCGGCAGCCAGCACGCCATCTACACCGACTCGGACTTCGACGATCTGCCGGTGCGGCCGCTGGTGGCGCCCGACGGCACCGAGCTGCGCGTCGCCGTCGACCTGCCGGGCCGCCAGGTGCAGGTCAAGGTCTGGCACGCGCGCGTGGGCCACGTCTCCCTGTGCCTGCTCGACACCGACCTCGAGGACAACCGCCCCGACGACCGCGACATCTCGCACCGGCTCTACGGCGGCGACAAGACCATGCGGCTCGAGCAGGAGCTGGTGCTCGGCGTCGGCGGCGTGCGCGCGCTGGCGGCGCAGGGGCTCAAGCCCACCGTCTGGCACATCAACGAGGGCCACGCGGCGTTCCTGGTGCTGGAGCGGGCGCGCAACCTGATGGCCGAGGGCCTCAACTTCGCCGCCGCGATCGAGGCGGTGGCGGCCAACACGGTGTTCACCACGCACACGCCGGTGCCGGCGGGCCACGACCACTTCGGCCACGACATGCTGCTCGCCTACTTCGACTGGTACCTGAAGGAGACCGGGCTGCGCGCCGACGAGCTGTTCGAGTTCGGCCGCACGCCGGGCAACGGCGACTTCAACATGACCGCGCTGGCGGTGCGCGGCTCGCGCTTCCAGAACGGCGTGTCGCAGGTGCACGGCGAGGTGTCCTCGCGCATCCTGCGGGGAATGTGGCCGCAGATCGACGCCGAGGAAAACCCGATCCGCTACATCACCAACGGCGTACACGTGCCCACCTTCCTGTTCCAGGACTGGGCCGAGCTGTTCGACAAGGTGCTCGGCAACGAGTGGCGCAATCGCGTCTGCGACGCCGACTACTGGGCGCGCATCGACGAGATCCCGGACCACCAGTTCTGGAGCGTGCGCCAGTCGCTGAAGGCGCAGATGCTCTATCTCGTGCGCCACCGCGTCACCGAGCAGCACTTCCGCAATCACGGCTCGGAGGCGCACCTCGAGCGCGTGCTGCGCCACGCCGACCCGGTCAACCCGAACGTGCTCACCATCGGCTTCGCGCGCCGCTTCGCCACCTACAAGCGCGCGGCCCTGCTGTTCGAGGATCTCAACTGGCTGCGCGAGCTGCTCTCGGACGAGGAGCGGCCGCTGCTGTTCATCTTCGCCGGCAAGGCGCATCCGGCCGATGTGCCCGGCCAGGACCTGATCCGCCGCGTCGCGCAGGTGGCGGCGATGCCGGAGTTCGAGGGCAAGATCCTGCTGGTGGAGAACTACGACCTGCGCCTCGCGCGGCGGCTGGTCTCCGGCGTCGACGTCTGGCTCAACAACCCGGTCTACCCGCAGGAGGCGTGCGGCACCTCGGGCATGAAGGCGGCGATGAACGGCGCCATCAACCTGTCGGTCACCGACGGCTGGTGGTACGAGGCCTACGACGGGCGCAACGGCTGGGCCATCAAGCCCGGCCCCGACGACCAGGACCTGGCGGCGCGCAACCGCGAGGACTCGCGCACCATCTACGAGCTGCTCCAGGATCACGTGATTCCGCTGTACTACGAGCGCACCAAGCAGGGCTACCCCGCGGAGTGGGTCAAGATGGCCAAGCGCTCGATGGCGACGATCCTGCCGCAGTTCAACTCGACGCGCATGGTGGGCGAGTACGTGCGCGAGTTCTACGTCCCGGCGGCGCGCCAGGGCGTCGCCTACGCGGCGGACGGCTACGAGAACGCGCGGCAGATGGCGGTCTGGAAGTCGCGCGTGCGCATCGCCTGGCCCGGCGTGAGCGTGCGGCTGGTGGCGAACGCGAAGCCGCGCATCCGCTACGGCGCCGAGGTCGAGTTCGCGGTGGCGGTGCGCCTGAACGGCCTGGAGCCGGACGACGTCGCCGTCGAGCTGCTGATGGAGCGCACCACCAAGGTCGGCGAGCGCCTGCCCGAGGCGACGCCGTTCCGCTTCAAGCCCGACGGTCCCACCGACACGCCGGGCGAGCACCTGTATCGCCTGCAGCTGCAGCCCGAGCTGTGCGGCAAGCTCGCCTACATGATCCGCGCCTATCCGCACCACCCCCTGCTCACGCACCCGTTCGAGCTGGGCATGATGGTCTGGGTGTGACAGGCGCGGGCGATGGGGAATGCGTGATGGGCTAGGGGCGGGCAGCGCTGCGCGCGCACGTGCAAGTCAACCGCCGCGCTGAACCAGCGACCGGTACAGGTCGCGATACTTCCCGGCGCTCGCCTTCCAGCTGAAATCCCGCGCCATGCCGGCGCGCTGGATCGCGCGCCAGGTGTGCGGCTCGCGCCAGGCCGCCAGCGCGCGGTCGATGGCGTGCAGGAACGACGTGTCCGTCATGGCGCGGAAGACGAAGCCGCTGCCGCGGCCGGCCGCCACCGCCGCGGGCGTCGCGTCCTCGACCGAGTCGCACAGGCCGCCGGTGGCGTGCACGATGGGCGGCGTGCCGTAGCGCTGGCTGTACATCTGGTTCAGGCCGCACGGCTCGAAGCGCGACGGCATCAGGAAAGCGTCGGCGCCGGCCTCGATCAGGTGCGAGAACGCCTCGTCGAAGCGGATTCTCACGGCGACCGAGCGCGGCAGCTCCCGCGCCAGCGCCGCGAGCCGCTCCTGCAGCCGGGCATCGCCGCTGCCGAGGACCACGAGCTGCGCGCCGCGCTGCGCGATGCGCGGCGCGAGATCCGCGACGAGGTCCGCGCCCTTCTGCTCCGTGAGCCGGCTCACCATCCCCAGCAGCGGCGCGCCGTCGTCGACCGGCAGGCCGGCCGCCGCCTGCAGCGCGCGCTTGTTCTCGACCTTGAGCTCGAGCGTGTCGGCGCCGTAGGCGCGCGGGATCAGCGGGTCGCCGGCCGGGTTCCACACCGTCTCGTCGATGCCGTTGAGGATGCCGGTGAGCTGCGCCGCGCGCGGCTTGAGCAGTCCCTGGAAACCGAAGCCGAGCGGCTCCTCCTGGATCTCGCGCGCGTAGGTGGGGCTCACGGTGGTGATGTGGTCGGCGTAGACGACGCCGCCTTTCAGGAACGAGAGCTTGCCCCAGTACTCGAGCCCGTCGACGCCGAGCGCGGCGGCCGGCAGCGCGAGCTTGGGAGCGATGTCCGCCGGAAACAGGCCCTGGAACGCGAGATTGTGGATCGTCATCACCGTCGCCGCGCGGGGGCCGGCGGCGAAGCGCAGGTACGCGGGCGCGAGCGCCGCCTGCCAGTCGTGGCCATGGACGACGTCGGGACGCCAGTCGAGCGGACTCGCGGCGCAGCCCGCGAGCGCGGCGGCGCGGCCGAGCAGGCCGAAACGCAGCGCGTTGTCGGGCCAGTCCTCGCCGGCCGGCGTCTGATACGGTCCGCCGTCGCGGTCGTAGAGCAGGGGGCAGTCGACGACGACGAGCGGCGCGGTGCCGGGCTCCCGCGCCGCGAGCAGGCTCGCCTCCGGGTAGCCGCCTTCCGCGGGCAGCTCGGCGAGCAGCTCGGTCGCGCCGATCTTCTGCATGACGGCCGGGTAACCCGGGACCATCACGCGCACGTCGACGCCGAGCGCCATCAGCGCGCGCGGCAGCGCGCCGCCGACGTCGCCGAGGCCGCCGGTCTTCACGAGCGGGTGGATCTCGGAGGTGACGTAGAGGACGCGCAGCGGAGCGGTCGGCATGGCGGGGAAATCGCTGTGTTATAGTTGCCCGCTATTCTAGCGCAAGCGCCCGCGCGCTCTTCCGCGCTTATCGTCCCACCGTCCAGAGTCGACACCGTGCAAGCAGGCATCGTCGGCATTCGCGATGCGGCCGAGGCCGTCGCCCGCCGGCTCGCGGCCGGCGGCGTGCGCGTCGCCGTTTACGACG
>CAZGTK010000248.1:0-4501 GCA_964528415.1 uncultured Burkholderiales bacterium
CCGACCGGCTGATCGACTACGACCTCGCGGCCAACAACGGCGGCTGGCAGTGGGCGGCGTCGACCGGCTGCGACGCGCAGCCCTACTTCCGCATCTTCAATCCGGTGTCGCAGTCACGCAAGTTCGACCCGCAGGGCCGGTTCATCCGGCGCTACCTGCCGGAGCTCGCCGGCTGCGATGACCGGCGGATCCACGCGCCGTGGGAGATGAGCGCCGGCGAGCAGGAGCGCGCCGGCGTCGTCATCGGGCGCAACTACCCGGCGCCGGTCGTCGACCACGACGCCGCGCGCAAACGCACGCTGGAGCTCTACGCCGTGGTGCGCGGAAAGGCGAAAGGCGCTTAACCGCCGATGACGCGAGGGACCCGAAGGGAGGATCCAACGCCGGGTGCCGTCAGGAATCTCTTCGCGTCCTCCGCGTCTTCCGCGGTTCACGACGCGGTTGCTTACGGCTCGAGCACGTAGGTCCCCGGGGCGTCGGCCAGCTTGTGGTGCTTGCGCGTCGACAGCGGCGGCGGCTCCTTGAGCGGCCCGCAATGGCGCTTGAGCCAGGGCACCCAGTCTTCCCACCACGATCCGGCGTGCCGCTCCTGCGCGTGGCGCCAGCTCTCCGCGTTGGCCTCGCCGCGCGCGTCGCCGACCCAGTAGTTGCGCCGCGGCGGCTTCACCGGCGGGTTGATGATGCCGAGGATGTGGCCGGAGCTCGACAGCGCGAAGCGCACGGGCCCGCCGGTGCGGGCGCAGATGTCGAACGCCGCCTTCCACGGCGCGATGTGGTCCTCCTCGCACCCCACCGCGTACAGCGGCTGCCGGATGCGGCGCAGGTCGATCGGCTGGCCGGCCAGCGTCACCCCGTCCTTCTTCGTCAGCCGGTTCTCGAGGTAGAACTCGCGCAGGTAGTAGCTGTGCATCGCGCGCGGGAGCCGCGTCGTGTCGGTGTTCCAGTACAGCACGTCGAACGCGGGCGGCGCCTCGCCGTACAGGTAGCCGTGCACGACGTAATGCCAGATCAGCGTGTTCGAGCGCAGCATGCGGAAGGCGCGCGCCATCTCGCGGCCGTCGAGGTAGCCCTGCGCGCGCATCAGGTCGTCGAGGAACTCGACGCTCTCGGGGCCGACGAACACCTCGATCGCGCCGGGCCGGGAGAAGTCGACCAGGCTGGTGAACAACGTCCAGTGCGCCACCGGCACGTCCTCGGCGCGCTCGTGCCTGCGGTTGAGCCACGCCATCAGCGCGGCCAGCGTGGTGCCGCCGAGGCAGTAGCCGACCGCGTGCACGCGCTCGGCGCCGCTTACCTCGCGCGCCACCTCGATCGCCGCCAGCACGCCGTCGACGAGGTAGTCGTCGTACGTGACGTCGGACAACTCGGGACCGGGATTGCGCCAGCTCGTCATGTAGACGTCGAAGCCGTGCTCGACGAGGTGGCGCACCAGGCTCTTCTTCTGGTTCAGGTCGAGGATGTAGTACTTGTTGATCCAGGGCGCGACCAGCACCAGCGGGGTCGCGTGCACCTTCTCGGTGGCGGCCTTGTAGTGGATCACCTCCAGCAGGCGGTTGCGGAAGACCACCGCGCCCGGGGTGGTCGCCAGGTTCTCGCCGACGCGGAACGCGCTGCGGTCCACCATCTGCACGTCGCCGACGCGCAGGTCGTCGATCAGGTTGTGCAGGCCCTGCACCAGGCTCTGGCCGCCGCTCTCCCAGAATTTGCGCACCGCGACCGGGTTGGTAAGGAAATAGTTGGTCGGCGCGATCGCGTTGAGCCACTGCCGCACCCAGTACGCCGCCCGCCGCTTGACGCGCGAGGGCGTGTCCGGCGTGCGGTAGATCGCGTCCTCGAGCCAGTGGGTCAGGTGGAGGTAGTGCTCCTTCAGCGCCGCGAACGCCGGCAGCTGCGACCACTCCGGATCGGTGAAGCGCTCGTCTTCGCGGCTCGCCTGCGAGGCGGGGGCGCCCGTCTGCGGGATGAAGGCGGGATGGGCGAAACGCAGGTTGAGCTCGAAAAACTCCTGCGCGTAGCGCATCAGCTCGCTGCTCAGCTCCTGCGGATGCTCGAGCCAGGCCCGCTGTACCTCGCCGAGCGCGTCGGCGATGCCGAACGGGTCCAGCGCGCGCCGGAGATCGCCGGTGCCTCGAGCTTCCTTGTCTGATGTGCGGTTCACGCTTGCCCCCTGGCCGAGCCGCGTCCCAGGTCGTGGCCGCGACGTTTCCGGCATTATCCCGCGCCGGCGCTCACTTGCGCCAGAAGCCCGGGGTGAACAGCACCAGCAGCGTGAAGAACTCCAGCCGCCCCAGCACGGTGGCGAACGCGCACACCCAGGTCTGGAAGTCGGTCAGCGACGCGTAGTTGGTGGCCGGCCCGACCTCGTTGAGGCCGGGGCCGGTGTTGGTGACGCAGGCCACCACCGCCGAGAACGCGCTTACCAGCTCCATGCCGGAAGCCACCAGGGCGAGGGTCAGGATCACCACCGAGGCCATCCAGATGAAGCTGAACGCCAGCACCGCGTACATGACGTTGTTGGCCACCGGCACGCCGCCGAGCTTGACCGGCGCGATCGCGCGCGGGTGCATGATTCGGGTCATTTCGCGGAATACCTGCTTGTAGAGCAGCACCGCGCGCACCATCTTGATGCCGTTGCCGGTGGAGCCCGAGCAGGAAGCGAAGCTGCACAGGAACAGCATCCACACCGGCGCGAAAAGCGGCCACAGGTTGTAGTCGGTGGTGGCGTAGCCGGTGGTGGTGGCGATCGACACGACGTTGAACGCGGCGAAGCGCAGCGCGGTGGGCAGTTCGGCGTAGGTGCCCTGCGCCCAGAGGTAAAGCGCGATGCCGGCGCAGCTCGCCGCGAGCACCAGGACGTACCAGCCGGCTTCGGGATCGTGCCGATACGGCGCCGCGCTGCGGCCGCGGAACGCCAGGAAATGGGTGGCGAAGTTGATGCCGGCCAGCGTCATGAACACGATCGCGACCGCCTCCAGCAGCGGCGAGTCGAACTGGCCGAAGCTGGCGTCGTGGCTGGAGTAGCCGCCCAGCGACAGCGTGCTGAAGGCGTGCATCAGCGCGTCGAGCCAGTCCATGCCGGCGGCCCGGTAGGCGCCGAAGCACGCCAGCGTGAGCAGGAAGTAGACCTGCCAGAGTCCGCGCGCGGTCTCGGTGATGCGCGGCGTGAGCTTGGTGTCCTTCATCGGCCCCGGCGTCTCGGCCTTGAAGATCTGGCTGCCGCCGACGCCCAGCAGCGGCAGGATCGCCACCGCCAGCACCAGGATGCCCATCCCGCCGAGCCACTGGAGCTCGCAGCGCCACAGGTTAATCGACGGTGGCAGGGCGTCCAGCCCGGCGAGCACGGTGGCGCCGGTGGTGGTGAGGCCGGAAACGGCCTCGAAGTAGGCGTCGGTGAACGAGAGGTCGTGCAGGTAGAGCAGCAGCGGCACGGCAGCGAACGCCGGCACCGCCAGCCACGCCAGCCCCACCAGCAGGAAGCCGTCGCGCACCTGGAGCTCGCGCGCGAAGCGCCGGGTGGCGAGCCAAAGACCGCCGCCGAAGATCAGGCAGATCGCCAGGCCCTCTTTGAACGCGTAGAGCGCGTCGTCCTCGGCGTGCAGCGCCGAGACCGACAGCGGCAGCAGCATGGTGAGCCCGAGGATCGCGATCACCAGGCTCAGGAGGTGGGAAACGACGAGGATGCGCTGCACGGCGGGTATCGCGCTAGCGCCGCCAGAACACCGGCGTCAGAAGGATGAACAACGTGAACAGCTCCAGGCGCCCCAGCAGCATGGCGATGCTGCCGAGCCAGGTCTGGAAAGGTGTGAGCGAGGCGAAGGTGTTGGCGGGGCCCACCTGGCCAAGCCCGGGGCCGATGTTGCACAGCGTGGCGACGACCGCCGAGACGGCGGTGATTTCGTCCAGGCCCGAGGCCATCATCATCAGCGTCATGACGGTCAACGTGCCGACGAAGACGAAGAAATACGCCAGCACCGCGAAGATGATGTTGTTGGGCACCACCATGGTGCCGAGCTTGACGGGCGCGATCGCGTTGGGGTGCACCAGGCGCACGAACTCGCGGTAGACCTGCGCGAACAGCAGCCGGGCGCGGATCATCTTGATGCCGCCGCCGGTGGAGCCCGAGCAGGTGGCGAAGCTGCCGAGGAACAGCATGAAGAACCCCGCGAACGCCGGCCACAGGTTGAAGTCCGCCGTCGCGTAGCCGGTGGTGGTGGCGACCGAGACGACGTTGAACGCGGCGTAGCGCAGCGCCGTCGCGAAGTCGCCGTAGACGCCGTTCCCCCAAAGGTGCAGCGCGACGGCCAGGACCGAGAACAGCATCAGGCCGAGGAACACCTTGGCCTCGGGGTCGGCGACGTAGGCCCACAGGTTGCGGCGGCGCCAGACCAGGAAGTGGGTGGCGAAATTGATCCCCGCTATCAGCATGAAGGCGATGGCGATGCCCTCCAGCAGCGGCGAGTTGAAGTAGCCGAAGCTCGCGTCGTGGCTGGAGAATCCCGCC
>CAZGTK010000249.1:0-4498 GCA_964528415.1 uncultured Burkholderiales bacterium
CTTGTACAGGCGCGGCACGGTTTCCAGGTTGTGGTTCATGACGTCCGGCGGGCACTCGCCGAGCGCGTCCAGCGCCGGCGCCAGGCGGCCGCGGAAATCCGGCACCAGCACCTCGATCCGCGTCGCGGGCGAGTGCTCGCGCACGGCGCGGATGCACTCGGCAAAGTGCCGGGCGCCGCCGTCGCGCAGGTCGTCGCGATCGACGCTGGTGATGACGACGTAGGAGAGCCGCAGCGCGGCGACCGACTCGGCCAGGTGACGCGGCTCGTCGGCGTCGGGCGGCTTGGGGCGGCCGTGAGCGACGTCGCAGAACGGGCAGCGGCGCGTGCAAAGGTCGCCGAGGATCATGAACGTGGCGGTGCCCTTGCCGAAGCACTCGCCGATGTTGGGGCACGACGCTTCCTCGCAGACGGTGTGCAGCTTCTGCTCGCGCAGCAGGCGCTTGACCTCCAGGAAGCGGCCGCTGGTGGGCGTCTTGACCCGGATCCAGCTCGGCTTCTTGAGCGGCGCGACCGGCACGATCTTGACCGGGTTGCGGGCGGTCTTGGCGTCGCCTTTCTGTCGGGTGGGGGTGTCCATTCAGCGCGCTCCGTTGATGCGGGCCTGAAGATTATGAACCAGTTCCGCGGCCAGGGTTTCCGTGCTCTCGTCGACGCCGAGGTCGCATGCCTGCGTCACCGCAAGGCCCGGATAGCCGCAGGGATCGATGGCGAGAAACGGCGACAGGTCCATGTCGACGTTGAACGCGAGCCCGTGATAGCAGCAGCCGTTCTTGACCCGCAGGCCCAGCGCCGCGATCTTGGCGCCGCCGACGTAGACGCCCGGCGCGTCCTCGCGCGCCGCCGCCGCGATGCCGCGGCGCGCGAGCAGGTCGACGACGCTCGCCTCCATGATGCGCACGAGCGGTCGCACGGCGAGGCGCAGGCGGCGCAGGTCGAGCAGCAGGTAGACGACGACCTGGCCGGGGCCGTGGTAGGTGATCTGCCCGCCGCGGTCCACCTTCACCACGGGGATGTCCGTGCGCGCCGGAAGATGCTCGGGCCGCCCGGCGAGCCCGACCGTGTAGACGGGCGGATGCTCCACCACCCAGACCTCGTCGGCGCAATCCGCGCCGCGCGCGAGCGTGTAGTCGCGCATCGCGTGCCAGGTGGGCACGTAGTCGGCGCGCCCGAGGCGGCGAACGCTCGCCGTCGCCGCCGAGGGCGCCTCGATGCGCGCTGGGGAGAAGCCGGCCATCACAGCACCATCACCACCTGCGGGTGGTCGCACAGCTCGCGGTAGAGGTCGTCCAGCTGCTCGCGCGACGTCGCGCGCACCACGCAGGTGACGCTCAGGTACTTGCCCTTGCTGCTCGGGCGCAGCTCCATGGTGGCGCCGTCGAAGTCGGGGGCGTGGCGCTGGACGATGGCGAGCACGTTTTGGGCGAAGCCCGGCTGCATGCGGCCCATCACCTTGATGGGGAAGTCGGTCGGGTATTCGATCAGGGAGGAGCTTTCCTCCACCGGATCTACCCCGCCACCGCGGCGACCGCCGGTTCTTCCTGCGCGAGCCGCGCCTTGTATTCCTGGTAGAGGGCGTGCAGCCGGCGGAACACCGGCCCCGGCCTGCCGTCGCCGACCGGCTTGCCGTCGAGCACGGTGATCGGCTGCACCTCGCGGTTGGACGAAGTCACCATGATCTCGTCCGCGCCGCGCAGCTCGACCTCCGATATCGGGCGCACCTCGTGCGGCACGCCGTGCGCGCCCGCCAGCTCGAGGACGAGATCGTAGGTGATGCCGGGAAGGATCAGGTTCGTCTTCGGCGGCGCCAGCAGCTTGCCCGCGCGGGCGACGAACACGTTGCTGGCCGAGCCCTCGGTGAGAAGCCCGTCGCGCAGCAGGATGGTCTCGGACGCGCCGGCGTCGGCGGCCAGCTGCTTGAGCAGCACGTTCGCCAGCAGCGAGGTCGACTTGATGTTGCAGCGGCCCCAGCGGTTGTCGGCGGCGGTGACCGCGGGCACGCCCCGCTCCAGCGCCTCGCGCGACGGCGTCGACAGCGGGTTGGACATGACGAAGACGGTCGGCGTGACGCCGGCCGGGAACGCGTGATCGCGCTTGGCGACGCCGCGCGTGACCTGGAAGTAGACGGCCTGGTCGTCCCACGGATTGCGCGCCACGACCTCGGCCACGAGGCGCGTCCATTCGTCGCGGGTGTGGGGGTTCGGCAGGCGGATCTCGCGCAGGCTGTTCTCGAGCCGCGCCAGGTGCTCCGTGAGCCGAAACGGCCGCCGCCCGTACACCGGGACCAGCTCGTAGACGCCGTCGCCGAAGATGAAGCCGCGGTCGAGGACCGGGATGCGGGCCTGCTCGATCGGCATGAACTCGCCGTTCAGATAAATCATCGCGTCCTCAGTTGAAAAGCAGCTTGATGCTGTCCCAGGCGCGGCCGAAGATGTTGGCCACCGGCACGCCGTCCAGCGCCACGACAGCGTACTCCGCGACCGGTTGCCCGTCGAGCGCGAGCTTCAGCGTGCCGACCGGCTGGCCGGCGGCCACCGGCGCCAGCAGGGGTTCCTTGCGCTCGAGCGTGGCCTTGAGGTTCTCGCGCTGGCCGCGCGGCAGCGTGAGCCAGATGTCCCGGTTGAACCCCGCCTTGACCTCGTTGGCCTTGCCTTTCCACACCGGCATGGTGGCGATGCTCTGCCCCTGCGCGTAGAGCTTGACGGTGTCGTAGAACTGCAGCGCGAAGTTGAGCAGCTTCTGGCTCTCGATCGCGCGCGCTCGCTCGGAGCCGGTGCCCATCACCACCGAGATGTAACGCCGCTGGTCGCGCCGGGCCGAGGCGACCAGGCAGTAGCCCGCGGACTCGGTATGGCCGGTCTTGACGCCGTCGACGTTGGGGTCGGTCCACAGCAGCCGGTTGCGGTTGGCCTGCCGGATCTTGTTGTACGTGTACTCCTTCTCCGAGTACATCGGGTAGTACTCGGGGAAGTCGCGGATGATGGCCGCGGCCAGCAGCGCCAGGTCGTAAGGGGTCGAGTACAGCTCGGGGTCCGGCAGGCCGGTAGCGTTGGTGAACTTGGTGTTCTTCATGCCCAGCCGCTCGGCCTCGCGGGTCATCAGCTGGGCGAACACCTCTTCCGAGCCCGCCACGGCCTCGGCCAGCGCGATCGAGGCGTCGTTGCCCGACTGCACGATCATGCCGCGCAGCAGTTCCTCCACCGTCACCGGCTTGCGCGGCTCGATGAACATGCGCGAGCCGATCGCCTTCCACGCCCTTTCCGAGACCGGCACCTCCTGGTCGGGCTTCAGCTGGCCCTTCTTCAGCGCGGCGAACGCGAGGTAGGCCGTCATGAGCTTGGTCAGCGACGCCGGCTCGACCCGCTCGTGCATGCCCTTCTCGGCGATGACGTGTCCGGTGTGGAAGTCCATCAGCAGCCAGGCCTTGGCCTCGACGGCGGGTGGCTGCGGGACGGCGGCGGGCGCCTGGGCCGCGCCGGTCAGCGAAAAACCCAGCAGGAACAGGAATAAGAGGCGATTCATGGGCAAAAAGTCGAATTATACAGGCGCCGCAGCGTCGTTCGGGCGTGCCCGCGGTTCACGGCGCACGGGCCGGCTGACCGCCCGCTTGAAAAGCCGGCGCGCGGCCACTACCTAACAGACTGAAGCGGGCGCGGCGCGCGCCCCGGCATTCAGGACTCACGGAGGTCATCATGGCAAACATCACGCGGTTCGACCCGTTCAGCGATCTCGACGATCTGCTACAGGGGTTCTTCGTCCGGCCCATGCAATTGGAAGGCCGCACGCCGGTACAGTTCAAAATGGACGTCAAGGAAGACGACAAGGGCTACACGATCCACGCCGAGCTGCCGGGCGTGAAGAAAGACGACATCCACGTCACGGTGGAGGGCAACCAGGTGTCGATCACGGCCGAGACCAAGCGCGAGAAGGAAGAGAAACAGGGCGAGAAGGTCCTGCGCAGCGAGCGCTACTACGGCAAGCTCTCGCGCGCGTTCACGCTGGGCTCGGAACTGGACGAGGCCGGCGCGAGCGCGAAGTTCGCCGACGGCGTCCTGGAACTCAAGCTGCCGAAGAAGGCGACGGCCACGGCCAGGCGGCTTGCCGTGCAGTAAACCGCGGCGGGCGGCCGGCCCGACGCACGAAGGCGGCCCGCGGGCCGCCTTTTTTGTCGCCGCCCGGGGCCGCGGCGTCGGGGTGTAGAATACGCGGCGACCAGAAGAACAGCCGTCCCGCCCGCCGCCCATGAGCCTCACGCCGGCCACCGCCCAGGCCAAAGCCAAGATCCTCGCCGAGGCGCTGCCCTACATCCAGCGCTTCCACGGCAAGACCATCGTCATCAAGTACGGCGGCAACGCGATGACCGACGAGAAGCTCAAGAACGGCTTCGCGCGCGACGTCGTGCTGCTCAAGGTGGTGGGCATGAACCCCGTGGTGGTGCACGGCGGCGGCCCGCAGATCGACGACCTGCTCAAGCGCGTCGGCAAGCAGGGCGAGTTCAT